>CANJDA010000039.1 GCA_947472705.1 Flavobacteriaceae bacterium | reverse complement strand
TGTAGCCCGTAGGGGAATCGAACCCCTCTTACCAGGATGAAAACCTGGCGTCCTAACCGATAGACGAACGGGCCATCTTTCTCAATGCGGATGCAAAAATACAACTATTTTTTATTTTCACAAGTGAGAGGATATTTTTTTTCTGTTTTTTTTTAATATGCCTTAGCAAATAACACTCTACCGGTAGATTTTTCTCCAGAAAAAACACATTTACCCTCCTCTGCTTTTCTTTTCAAAGGAATACATCGTATAGTTGCTTTAGTTAAATCTTTTATTTTTTCTTCTGTTTCTGGAGTTCCGTCCCAATGAGCTGATATAAAACCAGCTTTATTTTCTAAAACTTCTCTAAACTCTTCAAAAGAATTTACTTCTGTGATGTGTGAATCTCTATATTCTAAAGCTTTATTGAATAAATCATTTTGTATTTGTTTCAATAAATCATTTATATAGTTCACAACACCATCAGCAGACACAACGTCTTTTGTCAAAGTATCACGTCTTGCTATTTCAAATGTACCATTTTCTATATCTTTTGGCCCAATAGCAATTCTTACTGGAACACCTTTTAATTCCCATTCAGCAAACTTAAAACCTGGTTTCTGAGTTGTTCTATTATCAAATTTAACTGAAATTCCAATCTTTTTAAATTGGTTTAATAATTCATTAGCAATTTTAGAAATGGCACCTAACTCATAATCAGTTTTAAAAATTGGCACAATCACTACTTGTATAGGCGCTAAATTTGGTGGTAATACCAAACCGTTATCATCAGAATGTGTCATTACTAATGCCCCCATTAATCTGGTTGAAACTCCCCATGAAGTTCCCCACACATACTCTTGTTTCCCTTCTTGATTAGCAAATTTAACATCAAAAGCTTTTGCAAAATTTTGTCCTAAGAAATGGGATGTTCCTGCTTGTAAAGCCTTTCCATCTTGCATTAAAGCTTCTATACAATATGTTTCTTCCGCACCTGCAAAACGTTCAGTTTCTGTTTTTAAGCCTTTTATAACTGGAATAGCCATAAAGTTCTCTGCAAAATCAGCATATACATGCATCATTTTTTCAGATTCTTCAATTGCTTCCGACTTTGTGGCGTGAGCTGTATGGCCTTCCTGCCATAAAAACTCTGCTGTTCTCAAAAACAATCTGGTTCTCATTTCCCAACGAACCACATTAGCCCATTGATTAATCAATAATGGTAAATCTCTATAGGATTGCACCCAATTTTTATAAGTTGACCATATAATAGCTTCCGAAGTAGGACGAACAATTAGTTCTTCCTCAAGTTTAGCATTAGGATCAACCATTAATTTTCCTGGTTTTTCAGGATCATTTTTTAAACGATAATGAGTTACAATAGCACATTCTTTGGCAAATCCTTCTGCATTTTTTTCTTCAGCTTCGAACATACTTTTAGGTACAAAAAGAGGAAAATAGGCATTGCTGTGTCCAGTTTCTTTAAACATTTTGTCTAATTCTGCTTGCATTTTTTCCCAAATAGCATAGCCATATGGTTTTATAACCATACAACCTCTAACCCCTGAGTTTTCGGCTAAATCAGCCTTAACCACAAGCTCGTTATACCATTTGGAATAGTCTTCTGCTCTTTTTGTTAAATTCTTACTCATAATGAATAGTTTGGCATAAAAATTGTTTAACTTTTTTTAACTAAATAGTTCGGCAAAACTAACTATTTTTGTATAGTCCAACAATAAAAATGCTATAGATATGAAAACTTATTATTTTTCTCGTACAAGATTATCCATTTATACTCTATTTGGATTAATTGCTGTTGTGGTTACTTCCTGCGGATCTTATCAAAATAATTCTTACTATGATAGTGATGGTGTTTATGGTGATAACACTAATAAAGCAAATTCAAAAGATAACTCTAATAGTAGCAAATACCAAGAGTACTTTAGCGACTTAAATAAAAACCCTGAAATTATTACTGATGTTGACAACTACAGTAGTGTTACAAATGATACTATAGCTAAAAATGAAAATTACAATTCAGGAAATTCTAGTTGGGGAAATAATCCGCAATCTGTAATAGTAAATGTTTACGATAGCAATTGGGGATATGGTTATTGGAACAATTACTGGTATGGAAATTATTGGGGTTGGAACAATTATTATGGCCCTAGTTGGGGATTATCATGGAATAATTGGTATGGTCCAAATTGGGGCATAGGTTGGGGATGGAGCAATTGGTACAATCCTTGGTATGGAGGTTATTATGGTTACAATAATTGGTGTGGTAACTATTATAATCATTATAACTATTCTGGAGGAAGAAGAGGGCCATCATCTTATGGATATGTATCAAATGGTAATAGATATTCTAATAATAGATATTCAAGTAACAGAGCAACCAAAAATAGTTTTTCAGGGAATAGAAATAACTCATTTTCTGGACAACAAAACACTCGAAGTAATTATAACAATACAAGATCAAATACTTCAAACAGTAACAATTCCTTCAGTACCCCAAGAAGTTACAATAACCAAAGTACTTCAGCACCAAGAAATAATGTAAGAAACGAATCAACACCTGTACGCACTTACACTCCTAGTACTAATTCTGGTGGTAGTCGTTCAACCTATAGTGGTGGTAACACCAATAGTGGTGGATATAGTAGTGGTGGAAGATCATCTGGTGGTGGAAGGAGATAATCATATTCTATAAATTAAAAATTATTATGAAACAGAATTTAATAATACTTTTCATTGGGCTTTCTTTTTTGACTATACAAGCTCAAGAAATTAGATCAGAAGATGCAATTCGTTATGCTATTGACAATATAACAGGAACTGCTCGATATAGAGCTATGGGTGGAGCTTTCGGTGCTCTTGGATGTGATTTATCCTCATTGAATCAAAATCCAGCTGGGTCTCTTTTTTTTAATAATAATTACTTAACATTAACAGGTTCGTTGTCAAATTCAAAAAATAGTTCATTATATTTTGGCACAAGAGCAAAGGACACAGATAGTTCATTAGACTTAAATCAGATTGGGGCAGTTTTTGTTTTTACAGATAATTGGAGTAAAAACAGCTGGAAAAAAATTGCATTTGCTTTTAATTACGAAAACACAAATAACTTCAATAATAGTATCTATTCTGCAGGTACAAATCCATACAATTCAATTAGCAATTATTTTGTTAATTTTGCACAAGGTTTTAATGAAAATGATTTAAGCGGATTAAATTATACTGATTTTAGTTTTGATGGTCAACAAGCATATTTAGCTTATCAAGCATATCTTATTGACCCTGTTACATCAAGTACTTATCAAAGCAATGTTCCTGCAGGAGCAAATTATTATCAAGAAAATCAAATTACTACAAAAGGTTATAATGGTAAATTGACTGGTAATTTTGCCACACAATACAGAGACTTTTTATTTTTAGGGCTTAACATTAATGCTCATTTTACTGATTATGTTAGAACTACTTTTCTAAATGAGCAAAATGATAGTCAAGCAGTTGTAAAAGTTTCTTCTATTGAGTTTGACAACGAATTGCATACTTTTGGATCTGGTATTTCTTTCAACTTAGGGGCTATTGTAAAACCTATTCCTCAATTAAGACTAGGTTTGGCATACGAATCACCTACATGGTATAGTTTGACAGATGAATTAACTCAATTAGTTATAGGAAACAGCGTTGATGGTTCTCAATCTTTCACCGATTTTGTTGATCCTCAAGTTACAAACGTCTATGATGCATACAAAATACAAACTCCTTCAAAATGGACCGGAAGTATTGCCTATGTATATCAAAAGATAGGACTTTTAAGTATAGATGTTTCTACTAAAGATTACGGCGTAACCCGATTCAAACCTAAAAACTTATATTCAGACGTAAATTACACTTTGAGCAACGATTTAAAAAGAGCTATCGAAATTAGAGTTGGAGGTGAATACAAAATAAAACAAGTCAGCATACGCGCTGGTTACCATTTTGATCAAAGCCCATATAAAATTGATCAATCTTTTGGAGATTTAACTGGTTACTCAGGAGGAATAGGATATAGTTTTGGTATAAACAAATTAGACATTGCATATTCTTATGATCATAGAAATATGAATCAATACTTGATTTCTTCAGGAATGAATGACCCTACGAGAATAAGTCGATACAACAATAATGTTGTCTTGAGTTATTCGATTAATTTTTAAATCTAGTCATAGAATAAATTCAAACCATCTATCAACTAGATGGTTTTTTTATTTTAACCATCAACGAAACTGGTTAATTTGAAATAAAAGCTTAATTTCGCACACCAATTTTATTCCAATGAGAACGAAGTCTTTAAAGAAAAACAAAATTAACGTCATCACTTTGGGATGTTCCAAAAACACCTACGATAGTGAAGTATTAATGGGTCAATTAAAGGCCAGCGGAAAAGACGTAGTGCATGAGCAGGAAGGCAACATTGTTGTAATTAATACTTGTGGTTTTATTGATAATGCCAAGGCCGAATCAGTTAACACAATTCTTGAATATGCTGATAAAAAAGAAAAAGGTTTAGTTGATAAAGTATTTGTTACAGGTTGTCTATCCGAAAGATACAGACCTGATTTAGAAAAAGAAATCCCAAATGTTGACCAATATTTTGGAACAACAGAATTACCTCTTTTATTAAAAGCATTAGGTGCAGATTATAAACATGAATTACTTGGCGAACGTTTAACAACCACACCAAAAAATTATGCTTATTTAAAAATTGCTGAAGGTTGTGACCGCCCTTGTAGTTTTTGTGCTATTCCCATTATGCGCGGAAAACATGTTTCTCAATCGATTGAAAAATTAGTTAAAGAAGCTGAGGGCTTAGCCAAAAATGGGGTGAAAGAATTAATTCTTATTGCTCAAGATTTAACCTATTACGGTTTAGATTTATACAAAAAAAGAAACCTTGCCGAATTATTAGAAAATCTAATAAAAGTTGAAGGTATAGAATGGATTCGTTTGCATTATGCCTTTCCAACTGGTTTTCCAATGGATGTTTTGGATTTAATGAAACGTGAACCAAAAATTTGCAATTATATTGACATCCCTTTACAACACATTTCAGATAACATTCTGAAATCGATGCGAAGAGGAACAACTAAAGAAAAAACAACAAAATTATTACAGGATTTCCGTGCTGCCGTTCCAGGAATGACCATTAGAACAACTTTGATTGTTGGTTATCCTGGTGAAACTCAAGAAGATTTTGAAACCATGAGAGATTGGGTTCAGGAAATGAAGTTTGAACGATTAGGTTGTTTTACCTATTCACACGAAGAAAATACCCATGCTTACTTATTAGAAGACAATGTTCCTGAAGAAGTGAAACAAGCACGTGCCGCCGAAATCATGGATTTACAATCACAAATTTCTTGGGATTTGAATCAGGAAAAAATTGGACAAATTTTTAAATGTATCATTGACAGAAAGGAAGGACAATATTTCATAGGAAGAACCGAATTTGATAGTCCGGACGTTGATAATGAAGTGTTAATTGATGCTTCTAAATTTTATGTAAAAACCGGAGAGTTTGTGTATGTAAAGATTATAGACGCGACTGAGTTTGACTTATATGGTGAACCTGTTTAATAGCTAAAACTTATTCCAACCACAAGAAAGTTTTTACCGAAAGTTTCCGTGTTTCGTGTTGCTCCATTATGAATATAGTTCAAAGATAAGGGCATAGTTATATCATTACCCAAATCAATTTCCTTCGTGGCTTTGATTCCCATGTTTACAAACGAAATTTTGTCATAATCACCATAAGAATAATACTCAGCTTTATTATTTAAAACTGCTCCAATAACAGGCGACAATTCAATACCCTGAAATGCTTTTAAAGTTGATTTTTCAAACAAGGAAAATGTATAACCTAATTCTAGATATGTTGTATAATTCTGCTTAGGATGTTCACCATTACTATCATATCTATAATCATTTCCCGCTACCAATGTACTTATCGTTGCATTAAAGGGGTATCTATAACCCTCCGAAAAATCAAAGTATAATATAGCATCTATTGTTTTTACACCATCTTTACCATAATTAAAAAAACTATTATCAACACCTTCAACTTTACTTACAGACGGCCAATAATAATCCCAAAGTTGAAATTGTAAAAAATCATTAATTTGATAGGTAGCATATATATCTATTTCTTGATAACCTTTATAAGCTGTTTCACCATCAGGGTAATAATAATCACCTTTGAAATTGGTCGTTGCCCAAAAACCTAAAGAAAATTTGGGTGTGACAGCATATTCAATTGTGGGTTGAATAGCAACATAATTTCCACCCCAACATTGTCCACGCCAAAGATATCGACTCACAACATCTAATGTTAACTCTAACTTTTTTTCTTTGTCGGAGCTAGTCGTATCTATTTTTATTTCATTTTCTTGAGAAAAAATAACCATTGAAAATAAAATCAGAATAAAAACAAAAGAATATTTTCTAATTCTCATCTTTATTTTCTTTACTTAAATATTTATTTATTAGTTCAAATAATCGTTCTCTATTAAGAGGTTTGGTTATATAATCTGTAAAACCAGCTTCTTCAATTTTTGCTTTATCTTCTGAAGAAGAATATGCTGTTTGGGCAATAATAGGCAAATTAGGTCGTAATGGTAATATTTGTTCTAAAGCTTCAAAACCATTCATAAGTGGCATTTTTATATCCATCAAAACCAAATCAATATTAGGGTTATTGATGCATATATCAACAGCCTCCTGACCATTGATGGCTCTCAAAATTTTGAAGTTTTTGTTTTGCATCATTTTTTGGAACAATAAGAAATTGATATTGTCATCTTCAGCAAAAAGAATAATTTCTTCTTCTGATTTAGATACCTCAACATTATTGATTGATTTAACCACTATATGCTCAGTTTTGGAATATTTTAATGGTATAGAGAAATAAAATTCAGACCCTTCTCCAATTTTTGATTCCAAACTAATGGTTCCACCAAGCAATTCTACATAAGCTTTTGATATAGCTAAGCCTAATCCTAAACCACCAACTTTAATAGAAATATCGCTATCTACTCGTTTAAATCGATCGAAAATATACTTGTGATTATCTTCGTCAATCCCTAAACCTGTATCTTTAACTTTGAAATTTATTACTTCATTTACTTCATCAATTTCATATCCAAAGGTAACTTCTCCAGAATCAGTAAACTTTATTGCATTAGTTAACAAATTTATCAAGACTTGTTTTAACTTAATATCATCAGTAACAATATTAAACTCTGCAGGTTTGCTGCTTTTTATCAATTTAAAATCTATGGCTTTATTCTTAATGGTAATTTTAACTGTTTCATAGAGTTCGTTTACACAGGATTCTAAATTTACCACAGCCAAATTCGGAATCAATTGATTGGAATCAATTTTAGACATTTCGATCAAATCATCAATTATGGAAACTAAGTTTTTTCCACTTTTTTCTATAACATTCAAATACTCTAACTTTTCTGTTTCATTAATTTCTGTATTGATAATCAACTCCGTAAATCCATTAATCGCATTCATTGGAGTCCTAATTTCGTGGGATAAATTGGCCAAAAAAGAAGACTTAAGACGATCACTTTCTTCTGCTTTTATTTTTGCATTAATTAACTCAATCTTTTGATTGCTGTTTTCTTCAAAAAGATTTCCAATATAACTGAACTCTCCAGTAGTTTTTTTCAACTCTCTAATAGCTTTTCTACTTCCAGTTTCCAGTGCTCTTCGCACTAAATCCAAAGGATAGTATACTAGTCTACGGGTATAAATCAAATTCACTATTAGATTTACAAAAAAAGCAAATATTATAACGTATAGCAGATTGGTAGTGTTCTCAAAATAGACATCAAAATTTCGTTTAAACAATAACTCTCCAACAAACTTGTTATCGGAATCAAAGAGCACATAAGAAGCATTGATTTTATTTTTCTGAGGGGATAACAGTGTTTCTGAATTCGAAAATATAATTTTAGAGCTGGTTAATAGTTCTAAATTTTTTAGGAATTTAACATCAATTAATCGAGCAACAAAAAAAAATCCAGAAGCTACTGTTTTATTTTTTAATGGATCATTTGAAGTATGAATAGCTGCTCCTGTAACTTCTATAACACCTTCCGGAATTTTCATGTAGAATTTATTAATTCCCACTTTTTTAAGCAATTCCATTTCCTGTTTTGGTATAAAATCAATCGATTTTATTTTTGGTGTTGGCGTTCGAATGATAAAATTTTTATTTGCATCATATACTCCCAAATAATCAGCTTCATAAATATTTAATTCGTTACCAATAGTTTCATTATACCAATTGGCATCTTTTGTTGCTATAAATTTCACAAATTCATCCCAATTCGTATCATTATTAATGGCAACTAAAATAGGTTTTGAGTTTACTTCCAATAGTTTTGTAACTTCATTACTAAACTGTTCAACAGAATTGTTATAAACCTGTTTTTCAGCTTTTTTGGTATAATAAAACAGTGCGAAGTAGAGTATTATAAAGAATATACTGGAAGAAACAATTAACCAAAGTATTTTAGGAAATGTCTTTTTTAGTGTCATTGATTCTGTATTAATTTTTCTTAAAAATAATCTAAAATAGGCATCGATTATTTAGTAAAATTTAAAAGAAATTAACAAGTTATTAAGGGTCTTTTTATTTAAAATTGATTCTATAAAATTAAATAAATCATTATCTTTATGGAGCTTACATAAAAAATAATACATGTTTAAAATCATTTATTCAACATTGCTTTCTATTGCATTTTCGCTTTCATCCTATGCCCAGAAAGAACCTATAAAAATAGAAGGTAATGCTCAAGGTACCACGTACCACATTACTTATTTTGACGATAAAGGCAGAAATCTTCAACCTGAAATTACCCAACTATTATTAAATTTTGACAAATCAGTTTCAACCTATGATCAAAACTCTATTATTTCTAAAATAAATACTAACCAACCTACTAAAGTTGATAAGTATTTCATCACCTGCTTTAAAAAAGCAAAAGAAGTATGGAAGAATACTCAAGGTGCTTTTGACCCTACAGTATTTCCACTTGTTAATGCTTGGGGTTTTGGTCCTGGAAAAAAACAAAATATTGATAAAACCAAAATTGATAGCATTCTGAAATTTGTAGGTTTCGATTTAATCGAATTAAAAGGAAAAAAAATTATAAAAAAAGACCCCCGTGTTGCGCTTGATTTCAATGCTTTTGCTCAAGGGTATTCTGTTGATGTGGTTTCTGATTTTTTAAATTCAAAAGGTATAAAATCATATATTGTTGAAATTGGAGGGGAAATTTATGCCAAAGGCAAGAAACCCAATGGTGACAACTGGAAAATAGGGATTGAAAAACCCATTGATAATAAAACTTCAGAAAATCCAATTAAAGCTATTGCTTCTTTAGAAAATTTGGCGATTGCTACTTCTGGAAATTATCGAAGGTTCATTATAGAAGATGGTGTTAAATATGCACATCATTTAGACCCAAAAACTGGTTACCCAACAAAAAATAATCTATTAAGTGCTTCTGTTTTTGCAAAAGAATGTATATCATCTGATGCTAATGCTACTGGAATTTTGGTTATGGGATTAGAAAAGGCAAAAGAGTTTTTAAAATTACATCCCGAATTACAAGCATATTTAATTTATTCAGATGAAAAGGGAATCTATCGAATTTTTGAAACTCCAGGAATTAATTCTATTGTTACGGAAACTATAGATGATTAAAAAAAGCACCTGATGAACTAGGTGCTTTTAATGTAAATTTTAAAAGAAATTATTTTTGCAATACTACTTCATAATTTGAAGTACCAAAATCATTGGTCAAACTAATTACATAACTACCATTTGAAAAAGCAGACAAATCAATTTGTTTTGTTGTTTCGGCAGTACCATTGCTTACTTTTTCGTTATAAATTATTTGCCCTAAAAGATTAAAAACTTTAATATCGTTTACATCATTTTTTAAATCAATATTAAAAATTCCGCTTGATGGAACAGGATAAATTACAACTGCTGGCTCACTGTTTTTAATATCTTCTACTCCAAGGGGTGCTGGTACCCAATCCAAAACAATAGTATTCAAATAGGTGTCCCCAGTAAATGTAGCATGGGTAGCAACATCACTTTTTGTAAACGCAAAGCTATTGATTTCATTATGAATATTATTTGACCCATCATTCCATGAACTTTCTACCCATACTTTATACACACCATCTACAACAGTAGTTCCATTGGTAGTTCCTACAACATTTTTCCCATCCCAAGTAATAGATTTAGCACCAAATGCTGTTGGACTTGTTGAAGTTGTTCTAGTTGCTCCAGTCAATGCATCTGTAATATTACAAGCCGAACCAGTAGCAACTGATGTACTAGTACAACCACATTTGCTTGCCCAAGTAGGTAAATGGTCATCGGTAGAAGTAGATGTATAGCGACATTTTGTTTTAATAAATGTTCCTGCATTATTTTGAATCCAAACTGCATAGACATTTTTTACTCCTTGATTTAATGAAGGACTTGTAGGCTGTGGTTGATTATAAGTAAAAGTTAAGGTCCCTGCTGTTGTTTGCGCAAAAGCATTTAAGGAAAAAAAGAATACCATAAGGAAAGTTGTAAATTTTAAGGCTGATTTTTTCATGACTTATCTATTCTCTAATTGTAATTTAATACTAATCTTAGCAGTTTCAGCTAAAGTCTTTTTTGCCAATGCTGGAACATCAATCTTATAATCTGAAAGTTTTACAGTGAAATTTCCAGATATTGCCACTTTACCGCCATCGTTGGCTATTGCCATTTTAGTTTTTACTTTATTGGTCTCTCCATGTATGGTCAAGTCCCCTTCTACATCATAATTCCCCGCTTTACCATCATAACCTGTCACTTTCCCTTTAAAGTTGGCTTTAGGTAGCTTATCGCTTTCCATATAATTTTCATTAAAATGTTCTTCCATTAATGGAGATTTAAACTTAAATGATTTTACCATTGCCTGAACCACTAATTCTCCTGTTGTTTTGTCAAAAATACTGGAAACGGTTTTGCTATTTCCTATTACCTCGTCAAGTGCGCCAGGTATAGTAGCGTCAAATTTTATCTCTCCTGCACGAGTTAGCATTTTTTGAGAGATTGCAGTTCCCCCAATCAAAAGAACCGTCATTATCATTACTAATCTTTTCATAATTATTTTTTTTATGGTATTTGGTTTAATATTTTTATGGTTGAAAACCAGTGTTTTTCCATTGCAATAGTAATTTTACTTTTGCTTTAGACAATGGAGCTCCGCCTTTAGGCATTGTCTTTGTAGTATCAACATCTCTGATAGTATGACCAAACTCTATACTCTCTCTTATAGTTGTGTAATCATAATATTCATTATAATCTCCCTGAGTGGTGTTTCCTTGAAAATGACAAGAACTACATTGACTGTCAAATAATGGTTTGATATTTTTTTCATACGAAGGGTTATCTACATATCCACCTATTTCATCATAGGTATTTGATTGGCATGAACCCAGAATTCCTATAAAACCTAATGCTACTATTAATTTAAACTTTTTCATAATTAAAATACTCTATACATGTTAAATCCAAAAAATATTCCTTTTTGACCTCTATCCCAAGTACCTAATCCATTGGTGAAATAGGCAACATCATTCATAGCTTGGCTATTTGAGAACAGCATTTGAAAGATATGTCCACCAGTATCAATATCCATGCCTATTGACAATGGGTTATGAAAAGGAGTGTCTTTCATTTTATTAACTCGAGCTGCATAATCCATATTAATACTAATTCGTTTTGATACTTTCAATCTTCCACCCCCAGAAATCAAGAATTGATCTTTATTTTCTTCTGTAGGTTCGTATAAATTTTTATGGATATAAACTGGATTAAGCTCTAATGAAATGGATTCATTAATTTTTCTTGATATCAATAACTGTGAAGAGAAAGCTAAACGATCCGAAAATTTTAATTCGGGGTCAACTTCTTTTTTCAAAGCACTATTAATGTCTAAAGTATTGTAAACAACTATAGTAAAAGGGAAACCAGATTCGATTTGATTGGCAACTCTCACTTTATTTGCCAACTCATATGTTTTATTATAAGTGTGTCTAGACACTCCCATAGACCACCAATCCGTAATTCCATAAATTCCTCCAAACTTTGTAAAAGCCGCATCCAATCCGAAGAAGTTATCAAACCCTTTACTAATATCTCCAAAACGGTGTGAGACTAAAAAATACCAATCATTCTTAGCTGGTAATTTAGTTGATTGTATGTTACAAATTTGCAATCCTTTAAAAGCCGCAGTTGCTGCAACTTTTTCTTTTGGCGCTGAATCAAGTTCTTTCATAAGGTCGTCTTGTGCACTTGCTATATTGAAAGCAAATAACAAAAAGGCCGAACTCGCAATTTTAATTAATTTCATTTTGACTTGTTTTATATTATTTATTAAGATTACACTGATCTAGTTTTAATTCTCCCAAAAGATCATCATAGCCAACTACTCGACCTTTTACTGTTACTGATTGTCCAGTCTTTAATGACGCATCGACTGAAGAAAAATTACAACTAACTGAATCATCAAGTATAACATCTTGTCCATTTACAGAGGTTATTATTCCGGATATTGCTACTGGTTTTTCTAAATATTTTTTATTGGAAGCATCAACATTTGCAGTAAACTCTGCTACAATAGCTTTTGAAGCTATGGTAAAGGCAGCCGTTTCCGATTTGATGTCTCTTTTTCCCATATTATAAACCATATAATTTTTTATGGCAGGAAAAGAAACGATTCCTATTATTACAATTATGATTAAGGCTAATAAAATTTTATTACTTTTTTTCATCTTTAATAATTTATATTGGTGCCTAAATTTAATACAATTCCAATATATTTAAGTTCTATTGGCAAAACAAATAAAGAGAATAATACCCTACTTTTAAAATTCTTAATATTATCTTAAGACAATATTAAGATTAAACCAATTATAAAACCAACAAACCAAAGGGTCTTAATGCCATTATTGGCTTAGAAAACCAAAACAACTCAAAATCACTAAATTGCATTTCAAAATCGTCTTTTAGTTGTCCAAAAGTAATTAGCCTTTCATTTTTAATGTTTGCATTATCCTTACCAATTATTATATAATTCAATGTTTTCAACAACCACTCCCCTTTTTCTTTTTCTACAGAAATTTCAAAAGTTTCTTTTTTATCATGAAATAATAATCGCATCATTTCCCATGAATTTCCTTTCTTGGATTTGCTATAAATTTCGGTTTTAGGATTGTTTCCAAGCCAAATAATTTTGGAAGATGGTTTTGTGGTCAATTGCTCTTTAGTTTCAAGAGATTTTATAATGAAATCATAGGCAATAGTAGTTTGCGGAATTTTAAAATCAAACCAATCTTGTAAATCATAATCAAAACAAATTCCGTGCATATAATTAAACAGTGATTTTTTCAATCCAAAACTAAATTTATCATGATTAATACCTGTTTTATCTTTGAAGTGAATATCATTATTGGCAAATGATATATCATTAATCTCAGGAACAACCCCAAATTCCTCAGGAAACATACCAACTGGACTATGTGCTGTCATTGCAAATTGATGCCAAAAACCAGATTGAATAACTCCCAACTCAAACAATTGTCGAACCATTTCCAGACTATCTACCGTTTCCTGAACAGTTTGTGTGGGGTAGCCATACATTAAATAGGCATGAACCATTATGCCAGCTTCGGTAAAATTGCGGGTAACTTGTGCTACCTGCTCAACTGTAACACCTTTTTTAATTAATTCTAACAACCTATCGGAAGCCACTTCCAATCCTCCAGAAACAGCAATACAACCTGAAGCTTGAAGCAACAAACATAAATCTCTTGTAAAACTTTTCTCAAAGCGAATGTTGGTCCACCAAGTCACCGTTAATTTTCGTTGCAAAATTTCTAAAGCTACTTCACGCATCAATGCTGGTGGTGCAGCTTCATCTACAAAATGAAATCCGGTTTCGCCAGTTTGGGCTATCATCTCCTCCATCCTATCAACCAAAGTTTTAGCGGCTATTGGTTCATATAATTTAATATAGTCTAATGAAATATCACAGAAAGTACATTTACCCCAATAACAACCATGAGCCATAGTCAATTTATTCCATCGACCATCACTCCACAAACTGTGCATTGGATTCGCAATTTCTATGACTGAAATGTATTTGTTTAATTGTAAATCGGAATAATCAGGAGTTCCTATTTCGCTTTGTTTATAATCCTTTTGAGTAGCATTGTTTTTATAGACAACTTCGTTATTTTCTAATAAAAAAGTACGTTTGAGTGGCTTTTCGACAGCGTTCGAAGTGACAAAATGATGTAAAAGTTCAACTGGCAATTCGCCATCGTCAAGCGAAATAAAATCAAAGAACTCGAAAACTCTTTTATCTTTCAAATCACGAAGTTCCGTATTGGGAAAACCACCACCCATGGCAATTTTTATTTCTGGAAACTCATTCTTAATGAATTGAGCACAACGAAAAGCACTGTATAAATTTCCTGGAAAAGGAACCGAAAAGCATACTAATTTTGGCTGCACATCGATAATTATTTCCTTGAGAATTCTTAGGCATATAGCATCTATATAAGTCGATTTTTGTTGCAAATAAGAATACAACTCATCAAAGGAATTGGCACTTCTACCTAGTCGTTCTGCATACCGGCTAAAACCAAAATTCTCATCAACACATTCAACAATAAAATCGGATAAATCTTCTAGGTATAAAGTGGCTAAATGTTTCGCTTTGT
>CANJDA010000038.1 GCA_947472705.1 Flavobacteriaceae bacterium | reverse complement strand
GATGGAACCAAAGAGTTTGACGAATTACCAAAAGGCTATGATAAAAAAGATTATAAAGAACACTATGCTTTTTGGCAAGGTAAAATGGTGCCTAGCACTTGGCCTAAATTTAGGGATATTGCTTTGTATTGGTTAGACAAAGGGGTTGATGGTTTCCGTTATGATATGGCCGAAATGGTGCCGTATGAGTTTTGGAGTTATATGAACTCGGCTATCAAAATGAAAAACCCTAATGCCTATTTATTGGCTGAAGTGTACAATCCTAAAGAGTACCGCAACTACATCAACCTAGGTAAAATGGACTACTTGTATGACAAAGTAGAAACCTATGATTTCTTAAAATCGGTGATTAAAGGTAAAAGTATGCCTGATGGATTGTCGGATATCAGAACCGGAATGGAAGATGTTGATTCCCATATGTTGCATTTTTTAGACAATCATGATGAGCAACGCTTTGCTTGTGCCGATTTTGCTGGAACTCCCGAAAAAGGAAAACCGTTAATGGTCGTTTCGGCTACGATTGGTTCGGGGCCAACGATGATTTATTTCGGACAAGAAGTAGGGGAGGCAGGTACTGTTGATGGCGGTTTTGGGAAACCAACCCGCACCAGTATTTTTGATTATGTGGGCGTACCCAATCACCAACGGTGGATGAATGGAGGTAAGTTTGACGGTGGTCAACTAACACAAAGCGAAAAAGACCTGCGTGATTTTTACTCTCGCTTGCTAAACTTTACCCTTCAAAGTGAGGCATTGACGGGCAACTTTACTTCAATACAATATCCAAACCGAAGATTTACTGAAAACTATGACTCATACATTTATTCGTTTATACGTTCCTCAAAAACAGAAAAACTTATTGTAGTAGCCAATTTTTCGGGAGAAAAGACAAGTCATTTCAACTTAAAAATTCCTTATGACGTTATCAAAGAATGGATGTTGGCAGATGGGACTTATACGGTTACCGACCAACTCTATGGTAGTTCATCAAAACTTATTGTTGAGCATACCGAAGGAACCATAGAGGTTACCCTAAAACCTAGTGAGTCCTTTATTTTTAAGTTAATGCCTTAACATATCTAATAAATTCATTTATAACAAACCCCTTCTTAACTGATAGGGGTTTCTTTTTAGTTTACATTTTGAATGCATAAAACTGTGAATCATACAATTAAATAAAATAATAATACAACGCGTTGGGGGATGATAAGAATAACTTTGTAGTTCACCAATAGAGGTGTAATTTAAACACAATAATTATGAAATTACCAAAATTTTTGCTTGCTGCACTATTGTGTATTGCATTCAGTTCTGTACAGGCACAGGTTAAAGCCACAGTAACGCTACCCGATTGGGGTGTAGCAGGAAGCGACAATGCTACCTATTACTACATTCCGGCTACGGAAACGTATTATGACGTTAGGAAAGGAGAGTATGTTTATCAACAAGACGGCAAATGGATGAGAACCACTACTATGCCAACCGCCTATAAAAATTATGATCTTTACAGTGGCTATAAAGTAGTGCTAACCGAAGATAAAGAACCTTTTGCTGATTATGACAATATGAGAGTCAAATATGCAAAAACCTACAAAGGAGATCCACAGAAAACCTACAAGGTAAAAACAACCAGAAGTGGTAAAGTAAAAATCAAAGAAAAATAAAATTAATCCCTATTTTGGGTCAAAAAAGAAAACCCTTTCAGTGATGAAAGGGTTTTGTTTTTATCTCATAATCGTTTGCTTCCTATCCGGTCCTACCGAGACAATACTGATAGGTACTTCCACTTCGCGTTCTATGAATTCGATATAGTCTTTTAACGCTAAAGGCAGGCTATCATAGGAAGTCATACCTGTTAAATCGGCTTGCCATCCTTTGAACTCGGTATAAATAGGCGTTACGTTTTCTTCTTCTATGTTATACGGTAAATGATGAATTACTTCGCCTTTGTAATTGTAGGCCGTACATACTTTCAAGGTATCAAAGCCCGAGAGCACATCGCCTTTCATCATCATCAATTGGGTGACGCCATTAATTTGGATGGCATATTTTAAGGCAACCAAATCGAGCCAACCACAACGGCGTTTTCTTCCTGTTACCGAGCCAAATTCGTTTCCTACACTCGCCATCATATCCCCCGCTTTGCCAAAATCTTCGGTAGGGAAAGGGCCACTACCTACACGAGTGGTATAGGCTTTGAATATTCCGTATACTTCTTTGATTTTGTTAGGAGCAATGCCGAGTCCAGTACAAGCTCCGGCAGCTGTAGTATTAGAAGATGTCACAAAAGGATAGGTTCCAAAATCAACATCCAGTAACGAACCTTGAGCGCCTTCGCATAAAATAGACTTTCCTTTCTTTTGGGCTTGTGCCAAATATTCCTCGCTGTCAATGAATGGTAATTGTTTTAAGTTTTCAATAGCTTCAAAGAATTCTTTTTCCAGTTCGGGTAAATTGTATTGAATGGCTACATCATAAAAGGCAATCATGGCTTCGTGTTTGTCGGCCAAGGCTCTGTATTTTTCTTTAAAATCGGCCATTTCAATATCACCAACGCGTAAACCGTTTCGACCCGTTTTGTCCATATAAGTAGGACCAATGCCTTTAAGCGTAGAACCAATTTTGGCTTTGCCTTTAGCAGCTTCCGAAGCAGCATCAAGTAACCTATGTGTAGGTAAAATCAAATGCGCTTTACGAGATATGATTAATTTAGAAGGTAAGTCTAAATTGAATTTGGCTAAACCATCAATTTCGCTTTTGAAAACTACGGGGTCAATCACGACACCGTTTCCAATGATATTGATATTTTTTTTGTGAAAAATCCCCGAAGGTATAGTTCTTAAAACGTGTTTGATTCCGTCAAACTCTAAAGTGTGTCCAGCGTTGGGTCCGCCTTGAAAACGAGCGATGATGTCGTATTTTGAAGTAAGAACATCTACTATTTTTCCTTTTCCTTCATCGCCCCATTGTAATCCGAGTAGTAAATCTACGGTCATTGTGTTGTGTTTGTTGTTGTAGTTAAATTGTATTTATTCTTTTTTATTGGCATAGAAATACAAGGAATGATTGTGAATTTCAATGCCAAAAATTTCTTCTATGGTTTGTTTTATCGTCTGAATACGAGGGTCACAAAACTCAATGACTTCTCCAGTATCAGTCATGATAATATGGTCGTGTTGTTTGTCGAAATAGGACTTTTCATAATGCGCTTGGTTTTGCCCAAATTGGTGTTTGCGCACCAAACCACAATCCAATAAAAGTTCAATAGTGTTGTATAACGTAGCACGAGATACGCGATAGTTTTTGTTTTTCATTTTGATATAGAGGTTTTCAATATCAAAATGTTCTTCGCTATCGTAAATTTCCTGAAGTATAGCGTAACGTTCAGGAGTTTTTCTTTGCCCTTTGTTTTCAAGATACAGTGTAAAAACATTTTTTACGGTCTCTTGATTTTTGGTATTATCAGATGCTATTAGTGTCATGGGACAAAGATAGTTTTTAGTTTAAAAGTTTAAAAGTTTACGGTTTAAAGTTTTAAACCAGTTGTTGATAACAAGTAATTTATTAATTGGTATAAACCCTAGTTACCTTATCAATACCATCAATTTTCTTGATATTGTCTATTAGTTTTTTGAGAATGCTATTGTTCTGAACAATTACCGCCACTTGCCCGTTGAAGATTCCAGCATCACCACTTAGTGAAATGCTTTGGATATTCACATGCATATTGTTCGAAATTACTTTGGTTAATTCATTGGTCAATCCTAAACTGTCCATCCCCGTAATTTTTAGAATGGCTTTGAATTCCTGTTGCGATGAGTCAATCCATTTAGCTTGCATGATGCGATAAGCATAGTTAGACTGTAATGTGATAGCATTGGGGCAATCTCTTTTGTGCACTTTTATGCCTTCGTTGATCGTAATAAAACCAAACACATCATCACCAGGAATAGGGTTACAGCAAGAAGATAATTTATAATCGAGCTTATCCTGTTCTGAACCAAAAACCAACAAATCATAGTTACTGTTTAACTCGGGTTTATTTATTTCTTCCGAGTTTACGTTTGGTGAACGCTTGATTCTATTCTTGAAGAAATTCATCAGCGTATTGCTTTTTTGCGCTGCAAAATCCTTTAATTGTTGGTTTTCGATGGAGCCAATTCCTACGCGATAAAACAAATCCAAACTGGTTTTGAGTTTGAAAAAACTCACCAACTCATTTACCACACCATCATTAAGTGTGATTTTTAAATGTTTCATTTTCCGAGTAAGCAACTCTTTACCATCTTCGGCAATTTTCTTGGTATTTTCGTTGAGAACGTTTCTAATTTTATTTTTTGCTCTCGAAGTAGTCACATAATCCAACCAGTTAATCGTTGGTTTTTGATGCACCGAGGTAATGATTTCAATTTGATCTCCACTTTTCAGCTCGTGATTTAGCGGTACTAACTTCCCATTAACACGAGTTCCTCGTGTCTTTATTCCTATTTCGGAGTGAATACTAAAGGCAAAGTCCAGTGAGGTGGCACCTTTGGGTAAGGATTTTATTTCTCCTTTGGGAGTAAAGACGAAGATTTCTTTGGCATAGAGATTCATTTTGAAATCTTCTACAAAGTCAACGGCATTGGTTTCTGAACTTTCCAATGCTTCTTTTAAGAGATTTAACCAAGTGTCTAAACCGCTTTCTTCGGTAGCGCCTTGTTTGTATTTGTAGTGGGCAGCATATCCTTTTTCGGCAATTTCATCCATGCGTTCACTTCGCACCTGAATTTCTATCCAACGCCCTTTGGGTCCCATAACGGTAATGTGCAAAGCTTCATATCCGGTTGATTTTGGAGAGGATATCCAATCGCGTAAACGGCTTGGACTGGGACGATAATGATCGGTCACTATAGAGTATATTTTCCAAGCTAAGAATTTCTCGTCATGTAAGTTGGATTTGTATATGATGCGAAGTGCAAACTTGTCGTATACTTCGTCAAAAGTAACGTTCTGAGCCGCCATTTTTCTTCGAATGGAGTAAATCGATTTGGGTCTTCCTTTCATCACATATTCAACACCCTCTTCGTTTAAAGATTTCTTTAAAACATCGGATATGGTTTTGATGTATTCGTCCTGCTCTTCTTTGGTTTCTTTGATTTTACTAACAATATCCTTAAAAATTTCGGGCTCAGTATACTTAAGTCCTAAATCTTCTAATTTGGTTTTGATGTTGTATAATCCTAGGCGATGAGCAAGCGGAGCATAGATATATAAGGTTTCCGAGGCAATTTTCACCTGTTTGTAATCAGGCATGGAATCCATCGTTTGCATGTTGTGCAAGCGGTCGGCAATTTTGATGAGAATCACCCGAACATCATCATTTAAAGTCAACAGCATTTTACGAAAATTTTCCGCTTGCATTGAGATGTTCATGTCTTTTTTAACCTGAGAGATTTTGGTCAAGCCTTCCACTAAATGAGCAATCTTAGGATTGAACATTCTTTCGATGTCTTCTACAGTAATATCGGTGTCTTCAACTACATCGTGCATTAAAGCTGCGGCAATACTTGTAGCACCTAAACCAATCTCGGAAGCTACAATTTTGGCTACGCCTATGGGGTGAAAAATATAAGCTTCCCCCGATTTTCTTCGTTGTTCCTTATGGGCATCAACAGCTACGTCAAAAGCTTTACGAATAAGTTTTTTATCAGCATCAGTAAGCGTTTGATAACTTATGCGGAGTAATTCTTTGTATTCTCGGGCAATGGCTTTTTTTTCTTCTTCTAAATCAATCTCAGTCATAGCTTGTTCTTCAATCAGCTAAAAATAAGGATAACAATTGAGATGTGCAAGCAATTATTTAGTCGAATTTTAGCTTTAATTTATTCGAATAAAATCCAAATCATGGAAGTCATAACTGAAATCGGTTAAAGGTGAAATTGCCTTCATTTTGAAATGATTAGCATTGCCATTAGTGTCTAAATCGAATAAAATATGGGCATCGGCATGAAAGCTACGGACGTTCCATTTTACCACAAAATTTTGATCTTTGTAAAAGAAAATCTCACCAGTCAATCTTGAAGAACGCTTTGAAGTATAGTATAGCTTACCTTTCTTGTCATAAATAGTGACTTCTCCAAACCAATTGTCTTTATAGGTCCCTATGTATTTTTTAGTATCTATTTTAATGGATTTGTCTTTTACATTTTTGTCAACAATAGTCCAAACTTCATCTGTAATTTTATCAGCATCATCTTCTTTTTGATGCCTTTCTGTACTTAAAGTTGTAACATGATCTGGGTTTTTAATGCCTAAATAACTATCTTTTATGGTATTGGAAATTGCCATGAAAGCGGCCCCGTTTTGCTGATTAGTCAATACTATAATTCCTAATTGTAAATCTGGAATCATAAGTGTTTGAGTGACTATTCCATCTAATCCTCCTGTATGATATACTTGTAAATGACCGTTGACATCTTCCAATCGCCATCCTAAACCGTAGTTTCTGAATAAAGTTTTATAGGGTTTTGTATTGGATAATGGCAAAATGGTTTGCGGTTTCCACATTTCGTCATGCTGTTCTTTACTAAATAACTGCTGGTTATCTCCATATTTTCCATTATTCATTTGCAGAATTAACCATTGGCTTAAGTCATTCACCGAAGCATACAATCCGGCAGCGGCGTCAAAAATATGGTTAGTATATCTTGGAATTACTTCGAGATTTCCATCAGTAGGAACATGAGGGACAATAGTGTTGGTCGTGTCTTTTAATCGAGACCAAGAGGCTGCACTGTGGGTGATGCCTATTGGTTTCATAATTCGAGTTTCAACAAAATCACACCATGACTTACCTGAAACTTTTTCGATGACTTCTCCAGCAATGACATAAAGTAGATTATCATAATCGTATTTGGTTCTAAAACCAGAAACGGGTTTTAAGTATTGAATATTTCTAACAATATCTTTTGGTGTAAAGTCATGTCCATCGGGCCAAATCATTAAATCTCCGGCACCTAATCCTAACCCGCTGCGGTGCGTCAACAAATCGCGAATGGTGAATTCGTTGGTTACATACTCATTGTACATTTTGAATTCAGGCAAATACTTAGTGACTTTATCATCCCAACTGATTTTACCTTCATCAACCAATATGGCTAAGGCTGCTGTGGTAAAAGATTTACTGTTGGAAGCAATACCAAAAAGCGTATTGGCATCTACTTTTTGCCCTGTTTTTATGTTGGTTACACCATAGCCTTTGGCCAAAATTAATTTTCCGTCTTTAACTATTCCAACGGCAATTCCGGGAACATTGAACGTTTTTAAGGACCTTTCTACCAAAACATCAACTTCTGATTCTGTGATTTGGGCTGTTAGTGATAAACTTGTCAATAAAAACAAGAATAGTAATTTAAAATTGCTTAGCCGATTTGCTATTGCTTGTGTCATGGTTTAGATGTATATTGGTTTTAAAATCCTCTTTGACGTTTGGCTTCAAAAATCAAAATAGCGGCGGCTACCGAAACATTCATACTGTCTATTTCGCCTTGCATGGGAATGATGATATTTTGAGTGGCTTTGTCACGCCAAATTTGAGATAAGCCAGTGGCTTCCGTGCCAACGACCAAGGCAGTAGGCGTGTTGTAGTTTTGGGTATGGTAGGCAGTTGAATTTTGCAACGTGGCACTATAGAAATTTATGTTGTTTTCAATTAAAAAAGCAACAACTTCTTCTGACGAGGCAGTAGCTATTTGGTTGGTAAACAAACAGCCGACACTAGAACGTATGATGTTTGGATTGTATAAATCCGTTTTAGGATTGGCAATGATAACTGCATCAACTTTTGCAGCATCACAAGTGCGGAGCATGGCTCCAATATTGCCAGGTTTTTCGATAGCTTCCATCACCACAATTAATGGGTTTTTGGGAAGTTTTAAATCTGATAGTCCTAAAGTTTTGGTTTTGGCTACAGCCAATATTCCTTCGGTAGTATCGCGATACGCAAGCTTTTGATAGACTTCTTTGGAAATTTCAATGATTTGAAAATTTGAAAATTTGGATATTTGTTTTTCGGTTATAATTTCTGGAACAAATAAAATGGTTTCAAGTTCATAATTTCCTTTGATTGCCAATTCAATTTCGCGTAAACCCTCTATTAAAAAAGTGCCAGATTGTTTTCTGGCTTTTGCTTTTTCTTGAAGCTGTAACAAGGATTTGATAAATGAGTTTTGTACGCTAAATATTTGTTTCATCTGAAATTGCAACGATACTGAGGGTCAAAGTTACAGAAATTTTTGATAATTCGAAATCAATGATTCAGGTACAAAAAACCTTTTAATGGATTGGGGTAATCTGGGTCATTTAAAAATAATAGATAAAAATAGGTGCCATCTGGAGCATTGGTTGTTTCAAATCCATCTCTTATGTAGCCTTTCCAATTTTCACTATTTTGATCCCCTGTCCAAACTAATCGACCCCAACGGTTGTATATTTCAATTTTATAGTTCAAGAAAATGTTTCTTAAACCATCAATAAAAAACTCATCATTTCTACCATCATTATTGGCCGAAACAAAATTATAAACCGTTGGTGGACAGTTGCGTGTAGTTAATAAAAAAGAAGTCAAGCTAAAACAATTTTCATTATTAATCCTAACAAATATTTGCGCAGGGGATGTATTGACAACATAATTGGTAGTATTCGAAATAGAATTAACTTCAGTAACAGCATCTTCTAATGTTTGATAAAAGTGGACACTGTCAGTTGGGTTTTGTTTGACTAAATCTTCGTAAGCAGAGAAATTAAAAGTACCTTTAGTAAAACCTTCATTACACGAAACCAATGTTTCTAACGGATTGAATAAAGGGGAAAACCAAAGTGTTTCGTTTACTATATATGTATTATTGTTTTCGTTTAATTCTGTTACTATACCTGTGCCATTTCCGGTATCATCGACCACAAATTTAATTTCAAAATTGTCAGGAGTATTTTCAGGTAATAGAAGCATTATTTGAGATGTAAAAGTGCCATCAACAGGAATCACAATATCTGTAAAAATGGTTTGTAAGAATTGACCATTTATATAAATAGAAATTGGAGTATTGGCAGGAAGTGGGTTGGTAGCGTTAAAATTGGCTACAGTATAATTGACCGTTATATTTTTGGAATCACACTTTTTTAATACAGAATCAATGGTAACTGTGGCATCAGGTAGTTGATTATTTAACTTAGTGACTACCGTATTAATCATGATGAAATCTTGAGTAGAACTAAGTTTAATTTCTGCTGTGGTGTCTCCAATTTGAATATTACCTTGGATGTCATAAATATCCAAATCCATATTGTATATTGTATTGCTGCCCGTTACGCTGTCTGTGCCATTAAAAACGTTATTAATTGGATTTAAGGCATTACTAAGTGGGATACCATTAAAATCAAAATGCTCAGTAGCTAATAAAGAATCACCTTCCCAAGCTATAAAACCAACTTTTGAATTGTTGTTGTCTAATACATTCAAGCTGCTTAGATTGATAACCAAATCATCAGGAACACCTTGTAAACCATCATAAACATTGATTTGATTTAAGGGTAAAGATGGGTTTTTATAAATGATTAAGATGGCCCAACCCGCAAAATTGGTTCTTCGTTGAAGGTGTAGATCTTCAAAAGCTGAAATATCAAGATTAGATAGTGTATAATCACCATTTCCTGTATTTAGAATTTGTGTAGTTACATCTTTAAAAGCACTGAAATAGGTAAAAGTAACACCATTAAATATTTTGGTTAAACCAAACGTCCTGTCAGGCGTTATAGTTTCATCGTTTAAATTTACTTCAAAATCACCATCACCACTTCCGGCCCAATATAGGTATGCTTTTTCAATTTGATCTGTTGGATTTAAATTTAGTGTTGCTGTAGAAGAAGTGGTTGTAACTAGAGAAAAAATAGAATTGTTCTCGGCAAGATTCATAGTATTACCAAAAAAAGTAAAATCATACCGTCCATTAAACTGTTGGTATATAGATACATCTTGCCCATAAGCCGAAAAAAAACAACTTATCATTACAATAAATGAGCATAAATGACGTTTTAATTTCACTCTTAACGAATTTAAGAAGTTTAAAATTACTCAATAATTTGTGAAAATCTAATTTTTAATAATCTAAAGGTTTTTAAAAATAATTGTTTAATTTTCCCATGTATAAAGAAAACACGTGAAAAACTATACTGTCAAACGTTTTGAATCTCATAATACCGCTATTTGGAATGCGTTTGTAAACCAAGCAAAAAATGCCACTTTTTTGTTTCAACGTGAATTTATGGAATACCATTCCGATAGATTTAAGGATTATTCGCTATTAGTTTTTGAGAATGAAAAGGTAGTATGTTTGTTGCCAGCCAATATTGTTGAGGCAACTCTTTTTTCTCACCATGGCCTAACTTATGGAGGTTTTGTTTTTTCTGAAAAGTGTAAATTAGGAGAGGTCATCAATATCATGAAATCGGTTTTGTACTTTCTGCATCAAAATAAAATAGACACTCTACAACTTAAATTATTGCCTTCAATTTATACTACCTGTTTTTCAGAAGAAGTAGCTTATGCTTTGTTTTTGGCTGATGCTAAAATAATGAGAAGGGATTGTCTTTCGGTTGTCGATTTGACTAAGTCGTATGATATTTCAACGGATAGAAAGCAAGGTATTAAACGTGGAGAAAAGAACCATTTGAAAGTAAAAGAAGAAACCCAATTTGACTCTTTTTGGAATAGCATATTAATACCAAATTTGGAACAAAAACACGAAGCCAAACCAGTTCATTCATTGGAAGAAATATCCAAATTACATCGACTATTTCCAAAAAATATTCGCCAGTTCAATGTGTACCATAATGATGAAATAGTGGCTGGAACTACAGTGTTTGTTTCAGGAAAAGTGGCGCATTCACAATATATTTCAGGAAATAGTAGCAAAAACATATTAGGAAGTTTAGATTTTTTACACCATCAATTGCTAAAAGAAGTTTTTAAAGATAAAATGTATTTTGATTTTGGTACTTCACATGAAGATAATGGTCGCAAAATAAATGCAGGCTTATTGTATTGGAAAGAAAGTTTTGGAGCGAAAACTACCGTTCAGGATTTTTATGAAATCAACACTAAAAATTATTCACTTTTAGAAAATGTTTTGATATGATAAAGTTTCTCGATTTGCAAAAAATAAACAGTCAATATGAAGCACAATTTCAACAAAAAATGAAATTGGTTTTAGATAAAGGCTGGTTCATTTTAGGTAATGAAGTCAAAACTTTTGAATCTGATTTTGCAGCCTATTGTGGAACCAAATACTGTCTCGGAGTTGGGAATGGTTTGGATGCTTTAGTGCTTATTTTCAAAGCCTATATTCAATTAGGAAAATTGCAAAAAGGCGATGAAGTTATAGTGCCTGCCAATACCTATATTGCAAGTATCTTGGCTATTCTTCAAGCTGAATTGGTGCCAGTTTTGGTAGAACCAAGATTAGAAACCTATAACATTGATCCCGATTTAATTCAGCATAAAATAACTTCAAAAACTAAAGCTGTTTTAGCCGTTCATTTGTACGGACAATTAGCCGAAATGGAAGCTATTGCAATCATTGCTAAGCAACACAATTTATTGGTTATAGAAGATGCTGCTCAGGCTCATGGCGCAGAGAATAAAAAAGGGAAAGCAGGGAATTTATCTGATGCCGCTGCTTTTAGTTTTTATCCAGGGAAAAATTTAGGGGCTTTAGGCGATGCTGGAGCAGTAACGACTAACGATGAAGCTTTATACAAGATGATTCAATCGTTACGTAATTATGGTTCCGAAAAAAAATACCACAATGAGTTTATTGGTGTTAATTCCCGTCTAGACGAATTGCAAGCCGCTTTTTTGAATGTGAAATTACCTTGTTTGGATGCCGAAAATGAACAACGTCACTCTATTGTGAAACGGTATTTGACAGAAATAAAAAACGTAAAAATAACTTTGCCTGTTTGGGATTTTTCTAAAAATCATGTCTTTCATTTATTTGTCATTCGGACCGAAAACAGAATAGTATTACAGGACTATTTGAAACAGCACAACATTGAAACGTTAATTCATTATCCGATTGCACCCCATAAACAAAAAGCTTTTAAACATTGGAACGATTTGTCATTTCCAATTACCGAAAAAATTCATCATGAGGTTTTGAGCTTGCCTATAAGCCCTTTGCTTGAAGATGATGAGGTTGATATTATAATAAAATGTATTAATTCATGGACATAGTAATAAAATCATTCAATAGACCTTATTACCTTGATAGATGTATACAAAGTATTTATTTGAATAGTCAAAAAAGAGATTTTAGCATTAAAATTCTTGATGATGGTACACCGCAAAAATATTTAGACAAGCTCCAAGAAAAATTCCCTGAAATACAGATTTATAAATCAGAATGGTATGAGCATAAATCTAGTTTTTGTACTGTGGGTAAAAAGCCAGAAATAATGACAATCCCTATTGATTTTTGGGTAAATGGGACAAAAAGTGTTTCGGAGTATTTTCTTTTATTAGAAGATGATATCTGGATTAATCAAAAGGTAGATTTTGAAAAAATGATGGAAGAGGCAAAGAGTGACAATGTCTCTTTTTTAAAACTCTTTTGGTTAGGAAATCCCAAATTAATTCAGACAAAATCAACTACAAAGAAAAAAGAGTATACCCTTTATAAACCTAAACTATACACCAAATATCCCTTACTGTTTTATATAGTGTTTTATAAATTTGATTGTTTTAAAATCAGGAAAACATTGAGGTCTCTCAAAATCCATACAGATGAAAAATACTTAAGCTATTATTCTATTTATTCTGTGGCAGGAATGATTTTTAAACGAGATTATTTCTTGTCGCTTTGGAAAAACCATAAAAATACTGTTGATGAAAATCTACAATTGTATAATTCGCTTAAGCACTATTTTAAAAACGAAACGGTCTATGCACATTCCAATTCTGAAATAGTCACACAAGGAATTTTATCTGCTGCAACCAATCAGTTTAAAAATTTTGAAGGTATAAATACGGATATGTTTTTATTTAACAAAATTGTTAATGAAGCTTGGTACAATAATGAATTTGACGTAATGAAAAATTATCCAAAAGATTTGGATATGGATACTATTGAAGCTATTATCAAAAAGGAAAACAACATTAATTTAAAGGCAAATCAATGGAAGGAATGGGTGTTGCATTGTAAAAATCAATATAGAAATTTTGGTTGTATAGTTGAGTAATATGGAAGAGAAAAGCACAAATGATTCACATAAGAACATTCTGAAATCAACCGGAGTATTTGGTTTGGTTCAATTGTTTAAGATGCTTATAGGCGTTGTTGGAACCAAGTTTGTAGCAGTTTTTTTAGGCCCAATTGGAATGGGAACGGTTGGATTATTAAACAACATGATTGCAATCATAAGTTCATTGACAAGTTTTGGTACCAATGTAACGCTTACAAGGGAAGTGAGTTTGGCCAATGCTGATGAGAATAAGGATAAACTCCCCGAACGATTAAATTTTTTACAAAAATGGTCATTTTTGGTGGGATTAGTTGGTGCAGTAATTACACTCGTTTTATCTCCAATTTTAAGCAAATTAACTTTCGGATCTACAAAATACTATTATTGGTTTATTATCATATCAATCAATTTTGTGTTTTTGAGCTTAACCACTTATAGAATAGCAATTTTACAAGGATTGTTGAAGATTAAGCAACTGGCATTATCAAGTTTAGTTTCATCATTGTTCATCACTATCGTCACAATTCCGATTTATTATTATTATAGGTTTGATGGAATTTTGCCTGTGGTTTTACTATCTGGAATAATAGGATTTTTAGTGAATTGGTATTATACTCGGAATATTAAAATCACAAAAGTGAAGCACTCCCTTTTAGAATCTTATAAACAGGGCAAATCTTTATTAGAACTTGGATTTCTATTGTCTATCAATGTTATATTCGGGCAAATCTGTGCTTATTTGATAAAACTGTATTTAAATCACAATGGAGCTAATACTTCTGTTTTGGGGTTTTATGAGGTCAGTAATATAATACTTGTTTCTTATGTTGGTATGATTTTTACAGCTATGGGCACTGATTTTTACCCAAGATTGACAGCAATTCATAATGATAACAATAAGGTTAATCAATTTGTAAATGATCAGATTGAAGTGGGTTTATTGCTAGTTTCACCTTTAATCATTTTGTTTTATTTTTTATCTCCTATTTTAATTTCTATTTTATACACAAAAGATTTTCTTAGCGTATTGCTAATCCTAAAAGCAGCTCTTTTTGCTATAATTATAAAAGCCATTATTTGGCCATTAGCCTTTATTATTCTTGCCAAAGGGGAAAAGAAACTTTATTTCAAGCAAGAATTGTTGGGTGATTTTTTAAATATATTTTCTTCCATTTTATTTTATCACTATTTTGGTTTAGAAGGCATAGGATTGGCAATGGTTCTTAATTATTCCATTTATGGCATTTATGTTTATCGAATACTTAATAAACGATTTGAGTTTAAAATAAGGAAAGATACTTTAAGAATTATTTTAATTAGCTTTATATTGGGGCTTGCTGCTTTAGGGATTGTTTTTTTTGTTGATTATCCGGATGCTTATTTGCCTTTAGGAATAGTACTTCTATTTTCTGTTCTTATTTCTCTTTACGAATTGAACAAAAGAGTATCCATTGCTGCTTATTATTTGAAGTTAAAACAAAAGATTACAAATCAGAATAAAAATGGTTAAAGAAAATAATTTTCCCGCCTTAACGGGTATAAGAGCGATTGCTGCCTATATGGTTTTTCTTCACCATTTTAACCCAATTAATAGTCAGGGGTCATTTAGATTTTTGTATAAAATTATTAATGAATTCCATATTGGAGTTACTATTTTTTTTGTTTTAAGTGGTTTTCTAATCACCTATCGATATTACAATAATGAAGAGATGAAGCTTAAAAAATACCTATTGAATAGGTTTGCAAGAATCTATCCGTTATATTTTATTTTAACAACGCTTACTTTTATTTTCTTTGCTTTAAAAACACAATTTTCAATAAAAGAGTATGTTTTAAATATAACTTTCCTAAGGGGTTTTTTTGATAAGCTAAAGTTTTCAGGGATAGCGCAGGGATGGTCATTAACAGTAGAAGAGTTTTTTTATTTTACAGCTCCGTTATTTTTTATATGCATCAGAAAAAGCAAAATCAGTCTAGTAATTTTACCTATTCTAATTATGCTGTTGGGTTATGCTTTTGTTTGTTATTTGGGTAATGCATTACCTTATGGATTTATGACATCCAATGATTTTATGCTTGATTTTACTTTTTTTGGTAGATGTTTTGAATTCTTTTTTGGAATGGCATTGGCTTTTGTAATTATGAGTCAAAATCAATTGTTTAAGGCCATCAATTTTACTTATTTTGGAGCGTTTATGATAGTTGCACTTGTTTATTGGCTATCAACTTTAAATTCATCAGGTTGTGGTACAGAAATGTTTCTCGGAAAAATGATTAATACGCTATTTTTGCCTTTATTTGGAATCGCTCCTTTACTATACGGACTTATAAAAGAAAAAACGATACTTAGTAAAGTATTGTCTACTTCAATTTTCCAATTACTCGGAAAAAGCTCTTATGCTTTTTATTTGATTCATATGGGAATTTTTAGCATAGTTATAAATAAAGTGTCGACTAATTTGGGATTT
>CANJDA010000037.1 GCA_947472705.1 Flavobacteriaceae bacterium | reverse complement strand
CCATAGGCAACATCGCGTGGATTACTTCTGGTAAATTGTATAAAGTTGACAAAAGTGTTAACACCAATTTTATTCTCAATGGTGCCAATGGTATTGATGATATGAAAGAGTTCATCCCATTTGATAAAAACCCATCTGCTATAAATCCACCTTGGAACTATGTTTATACTTCCAACAATCAACCCGAAGCCATTGACGACTATTTGTATCCAGGGTATTATTTACCCAAAGATAGAGCCCTTCGCATAGATGGATTATTAGCTCCAAAAAACAATTGGACAAAAAAAGATGTCTCTAAAATGATATGTGATAATACTTCGGCTATAGCAGAAACTATTGTAAAAAATATGGCAATACCTATTGATATTTCTAAGCTAGATGCATTAGAGATACAAGCATTAAAAGTGTTGAAAAACTGGAAAGGCAAACACAACAAGAAAAATATAGCACCAACTATTTATAACAAATGGTTGTATTTTTATTTACGCGATACTTTTGAAGATGAATTTGGTAAATATAATTTCAAATTGTTATTGAGTACTCATATTATCAAACAAGTAATAGAAGTTCAAAGTCAAAATGAATCTTCGCCTTGGTGGGATAACATTGAAACCAAATCTAAAAAAGAAACGCAAACAGAAATACTCACAAAATCCTTTAAAGAAGCAACGGCTTCTCTAAAAAAACAATTAGGAACCGATATCAACCAGTGGAAATGGAAAAAAGTCCATCTGGTAGAGTTCCAACATCCCATAGGTAAAGTAAAACTTTTCAGTTGGTTTTTTAATGAAGGACCTTTTTCCATAGCGGGTACCAATGAAGTAATCAATAATCAATTGTTTATTTATACCGATGATGCTGAACTCACGGTTAAAGGAGGTCCATCAACTCGTCGTATTATTGATTTTTCTGATATTGAAAATAGTTGGAGTGTATTACCAACAGGAGAATCTGGTAATCCAATGAGTAAGCATTATAACGATCAAGCCGATATGTTTGTCAAAGGAAAATTCCGCAAAATGAAATTAAACAAAAAAGAAATCATAGCGACATCGACTAAGTTGGTTTTTAAACCAAAGTAGAATAGACAAAATAATGGTAATTCCATTCGTCTATTCATCTCAAAAAAGTAAATTTGCAAAACCGTTTAGTATAATTTAATGCAAACTCCACAAAAAATTGCTGTAGTAGGTTCGGGCTTAGTCGGAACTTTATTGGCAATCTACCTCAAAAAACAAGGGCACACTGTCCATGTATACGATAGAAGTCCGGATATAAGAACCGTTGAATTTTCAGGACGTTCTATTAATTTGGTAATGTCTAATCGTGGTTGGAAAGCCATGGAGGATGTGGGTTTGGATGATGAAATCAGAAGAATAGGAATTCCGGTTAATAAACGCGCTATACATTTAACAGACGGTAAACTCAATTATCAGCATTATGGCAAAGATGGTGAAGCTATTTTCTCTTTATCAAGAGGGGTGCTTAACCGAAGAATGATTGATTTAGCAGAAGCTGAAGGCGTAACATTTTTCTTTGATCATAAAATTTGGGATGTTACTTTAACCACAGCTACTCTACATTTAGGGGATTCTGAAAAAGGGGAGTGGACTGAGTTGCAATATGACAAAATTTTTGGCGCAGATGGCGCTTTTTCAAGAATTCGTCACCGAATGCAACGACAAAGCATGTTTGATTACTCGCAAGAGTTTATGAAAATTGGTTATAAAGAATTGCATATTCCTGCCAATGATGATGGCACTCACAAAATAGATAAAAATTCCTTACATATTTGGCCAAGAGGCAACTTCATGCTAATGGCTTTAGCTAATTTGGATGGAAGTTTTACCTGTACGTTATTTATGCCATTTGTAGGAGAAAATTCTTTTGAGCAGTTGAACGATGAAGCTAAGTTGGTCGATTTTTTTGCCAAATACTTTCCCGATACCGAAACTGTTATACTTGATTTGGTTAAAGACTTCTTCAAAAATCCAACCAGTTATTTAGCAATAATGAAATGCTACCCATGGGCATTTGAAGATAAAGTGGCTTTGATAGGCGACGCAGCCCATGCCATAGTGCCTTTTTATGGTCATGGAATGAATGCTGGTTTTGAAGACATTACTATTTTGAATCAAATGATGAACAAGTATGGTGATGACTGGGAAACTATTTTTAAAGAATATCAAGTATCTCGTAAACCCAATGCTGATGCCATTGCAGAACTCTCATTAAGAAACTTCATTGAAATGAGTACTAAAACTGCTGATGAAAAATTCTTGTTACAAAAGAAAATTGAAAAATGGTTTTCAGACAAGCATCCTGATAAATGGATGCCTTTGTATAGTAGAGTAACTTTCAGCCTTCAACCATATGCAGAAGCACTTGCCATAGGAGATTTCCAAAATAAGATTATGGAAGAAGTGATGCAGATGGAAAATATTGAAGAAAAGTGGAACAGCTCTGAAGTTGAAAACAAAATCATAACGCTATTGAAATAAAAGGCATCAAGAAATTGAGGCTTTTTTTATTCTTCTTCTCGATGTACTTTATTGAAGTCAAAAGCAGGTTGGCATATAGCAATATATTCGCAAGGCACTTCAAATGGATTTGAATACTGAACTCGTGTATTTTTTTCAATTTTGATAGACTGACCAGCTTCTAAAATCAAAATTTCGTCTTCAATGATAAATTGCTTTTTCCCCGAAATGATATAAGTGTATTCATCAAACTCAGGAGTTTGAAAAGGTTCTTTCCAATGAGGTGGCGCAACCATATGAGCTATGGAAATAGCATCATTATTGGTAGTGGCTTTACCATGGTGTTCTTCAATAAGTTTGCCATCAGTAGTCGGAACAACAAAAGGCGATTTTTGTATAAAGTATTTTTTCATAATTGAATTATTTTTGAGCAAAAATATACGTTAAAAAGATTTAAAATTTATTAACATCTTTTAGTGTTAAAAATACAATTTCAATATTTTTTGCGTTATACATAGATACAAGTGTAATGTTAATATAAAAATGACACAATTTTATTTAATTAAAACTATTAATAAAAATGTCTGAGTGCTTATTTTGTTGGAATTCACACCGTATCATATTATATTTAAAAAAAGTTTTTTTATTTGAAGTAAAAAATTAAATTTGCTACCAAACAAGTTTATTAACAACTAAGACTTATAATTAATTAAAACATTAAAATTTAAAAAAATGGCAAACGTTAAAAAAGAAAGTGGTTCAAAAGGGGGTAATATGTTCTCTGGAATTGTAATTGTTGCATGTATCCTTATCGGTATTGTGGTTTGGAAATTCGTAATGGGAAGCGGCTCAAACTTTGAAAATGGTGACAATACAGGTCATCCACTACCAGGAAACTATTTGGCAATGGTTTACAAAGGAGGAACTATCGTACCAGTTCTTATGGGATTATTGTTGATGGTAGTTGTGTTTTCTATCGAGCGTTTTTCAGTTATTTCGAAAGCAGCAGGAAAAGGAAATTTAGATGCCTTTATGAACAATGTTCAAGGGAGTATCAAACAAGGAAATATCGAAGATGCAATCAGTGCATGTGATAAACAACAAGGTTCAGTAGCCAATGCGGTTAAAGCAGCTTTAGTAAAATACCAAGAAGTTAAAAAAGAAGGTTTCAATAGCGAAGAAGCTTCAGAAACTATCCACAAAGAAATTGAAGAAGCAACAGCATTGGAAATGCCAATGTTAGAGCAAAATTTAACAATCCTTTCTACATTAGTAGCTTTGGGAACTTTAGCGGGATTATTAGGAACAGTAACTGGGATGATTAAAGCGTTTGGTGCATTAGCGTCAGCAGGAACTCCAGATCAAGCAGCTTTAGCAAATGGTATTTCTGAAGCACTTATCAATACAGCAACAGGGATTTCTACATCAGCTTTAGCTATCATCACTTATAACTTCTTTACTTCAAAAATTGATACCTTGACATATTCAATTGATGAAGCGGGTTCAACTATCGTGAATACATACAGAAAATTCAGAGGAAGTTTAAAATCATAATACATTTTAATAGAAATTCTATTGACTGTATTTAAAACTAATAAATAATGGCTAAAGTAAAAATGTCTAAAAAAGCAACCTCCATCGACATGACGGCGATGTGTGACGTGGCTTTCCTTTTGCTTACGTTCTTTATCCTTACCGCAACGGCAAAAGTGCCCGAGCCATTACCTGTAGATACACCTTCATCAACGGTTCAGACCAAATTGCCAGAAACGGGTTTGGTTACTATAACAGTTGGAAAAAGCGAAGGAAAAGAACAAGTATTTTTTGGAATGAAGGATAGAGCGATTCGTTCAGCAGCTCTTGATTATATGGCTCAAAAATATAAAGTAAACTTCACTGACGCTGAGAAAGAACAGTTTGCTTTAGTTGATGAGTTTGGGGTTCCTGTTGAAGGATTAAAGCAATTGCTTGCGATGAAAGGTGCTGATAGAGCAAAAAAAGGTGTGCAACCTGGTATCCCTTGTGATACAATTGGAGATAATAATCAATTAAGATATTGGATTCAATATGTTAGACAAGCAAATATAGATGCAGGAGCTACAAAGGAACTACAGTTTGCTATAAAAGGCGATGCTAAAGAAGAATATCCACAAATCAAAAGAGTTATGGATATTTTACAAGAACAAAAAATCAATAGCTTTAACTTAGTTACTGGTTTAAGAGGAAAAGATTATTAATTTAATAATAATATAAAATGGCTGAATTAAATACCGGCGATGGCGGTGGTAAAAAAGGCAGTAAAAAAGTAAGAAGTAAAAAATCTAATGCCAAAGTAGATCTTACGGCAATGGTGGATCTAGCATTCTTATTAATCACCTTCTTTATGTTGACCACTTCATTATCAAAGCCTCAGTCTATGGACTTGGGATTGCCAGATAAAGAAGATAAAAAAGAGCCACAAAAAGATATAAAAGTTGATCAAAAGAGAACTTTGACTATCATTATGGGTAAAGACAACAAGATAAAATGGTTTCACGGTTTGTTAGAAGCACCTGAGCCAGGTGGAGCGCCTACAAATACGGTTTATGGAAAGGATGGATTGCGTAAAGAAATTTTAAAAAGAGTAATTTCTGTTAATGAATACTGCAAAACTAAGCCAACTTACAAAGAGGGTGATGGTTTGATTGTAATTATTAAACCAAGTAAGAAATCAACCTATAGAAACTTAGTTGATGTTTTAGATGAAATGGCTATTTGTAAAGTGCCTACTTATGCTATCGTAAATGACATTACACCTGAAGAGATGAAATTAGTTGATGAAATGAACAAATAATGTTCCATAGTGCTAATCAAAAATATACTTTAAAATGAAATTAGACTTATTAACAAGAAAGTGGATAGACATCGTTTTTGAAGGACGTAACAAAGCCTATGGTGCTTATGAATTGCGAATAGAAAACCCAAAAACCACGTTGCGTTCTCTTCTTATTGGAGCATTAATCTTTAGTATTGCCGTAAGTGCACCGCTAATAGCAGATTTAATTCCCGATTTTTCAAAAGATGATGCTTCTTTGGATCAAAAAATCGTAACGATTAAGTTACCTCCAAAAGAACAACCTAAAGACCTTCCACCACCACCTCCTCCTCCTCCAAAAGTGGATCAGGTGAAGTTTGTAAAGCCAGTAGTGGCTAAAACAGAAGAAATTGTTGAGGACCCTCCTAAAGTAGAAGAAATCAAAGACAAAAAACTTGGAGACGAAACGATAAAAGGTGATCCTGATGCACCGCTTACCGTAGAACCTGTAGGTAACGGACCAAGTGTTGTAGAAGAAGATAACAATATCTATAATACAGCTGGTATTGAAGTTAAACCTGATTTCCCAGGAGGATTGGATAAATTTTATAAATTTATTGGTAAGAATTTCCAAGTTCCTGAAGAAGAAGGATTGAAAGGAAAAGTTTTTGTAACTTTTGTAGTTGAGAAAGACGGATCGTTAACGGATATTAAAGTAATAAGAGACATTGGTTACGGGACAGGAAAAGAAGCCATAAGAGTTTTAAAATCATGTCCGAAATGGAATCCTGGTGAACAAAATGGGAAAAAAGTTAGAGTATTATATTCGCTTCCAATTTCTATCCAATCAGCAGAATAAATGATTTCAAAATTCATAGAAAATTTCCAAAAGAAATCGCTTAAAGAGCGATTTCTTTTCGTTATTAGCGTATTGAATTTTATTGCTTTTTGTTTTTTAGGATTACTTTTGTTGTTTTGGAAACAATTGCAATTAAATTTGCCCAATAATCTTCAACCAATTGTAGGTTGTCTTATAATATTGTTTGCATTTTTGCGTTTTATTACTCAAGTAAGACGTTTAAATAAATTAGATGATGAATAAATTAACCAAAACAATTCTTGGTTTTCTGTTACTTACCCTCCTGTTTGTTTTTTCTTGCCAAAAAAAGGGAGAAAAAAAAGATAGTATATTAGAAGGAAAAGCAACTATTTATGTAGATGAATCAGTTTTACCTATAGTAGAAGATGAACAAGCTGTTTTTGAAGCTGAGTACAAAGCAAATTTACATTTGGTTCCAAAATCAGAAAAGGAAATAGTAAATTCATTATTAAACGATACAGCTAAAATTGCAATATTAACACGTGAACTTTCAAAGAAAGAAATAAAAGCATTTCAGAGTAAAAAGAGATTTCCTAAAACAACTCCTTTTGCAACTGATGCTATTGCATTCATTAGAAACAAAATGTCGACAGATACTTTAATCGATCTAAAAAATGTTATTGATTTTATACAAGGAAAATCAGTTTCAAATATACAAGGACTTGTTTTTGACAATCCTAATTCAAGTACGACAAGATATATGGCTGAAAAAATAGGATTGGGAAATTTTGCTCAAAAAAATATTTTTTCATTTAAAACAAATGAAGAGGTTATTAAATATGTTGCAGAGAACAATGGTATGATTGGTGTCATAGGAATGAATTGGATATATCAAGCTCCATTGGAATTACAAGATATGGTTAATAAAATAAATATATTAAGTGTTAAAGATGTTAATGGAACAGCATACTTTTCGCCTACTCAAGATAATCTTGCATCCGGTAATTATTCTTTGGCACGTCATTTGTATATAATAAATTGTCAAGGTTATTCAGGATTGGGAATGGGTTTTGCTTCCTTCCTTGGTGGAGAAAGAGGGCAAAGAATTATTTTAAAATCAGGTTTAGTACCAGAACATTTTCCAAGTAGAAAAATCGTGATAAGAAACAGTATTATTAAAGATAAAAATTAAAAATTGAAAGATGAATAAGTTTAAAATTTTCAGCTTAGCGTTAGTAGCAACAACCATTGCGAAAGCACAAGATTTAGATCCAGCGAAGAAAGCTATTGATGCTGAACAATTTGAAAAGGCAAAATCTTTGTTGAAATCAGTAATACAAGCTAAGCCAAGTAATGGTAAGGCAACCTTTCTATTAGGGAATATTTATTTAAGACAAAATATAATCGATTCGGCATCAATATATTTTCAAAAAGGATTGACGGCTACAGAAGGTGCAAAATTTAATAATATTGGTCTAGGGCAAATAGATTTAGATGCTAATAATAAAACAGCAGCTCAAAGCAAATTTGATATAGTTACCAAAGATATTAGAAAGAAAGATACGGAAGAATACGTTTATATTGCTCGTGCCTTTATGAATGCTGATAAGCCTGATTACACAAATGCAATTGCCATTTTAACAAAAGCTGCAGCTGCAAATCCAACCGATGCTCAAGTTCAATTGGCTCTAGGAGATGCTTACTATGGTGATAAAAAACAAAATGAAGCTTATGTTGCTTATAGAAATGCATACCAAACGGATAGTTCTTTAATAAGAGCTAAAATGCAATTAGGAGTATTGTTAAAAGGAGCAAAAGCATATACTGAAGCAGTTAAGGCCTATAATGAAGTAATCGCTATAAATTCAAATTATGGACCAGTTTATAGAGAATTAGCGGAGACATATTATTTGTGGGGGAATAATGAACCAAAAACCTACACCGAAAACATTCAAAAAGCATTAGGCTTTTATGAAAAATACATGAGTTTAACGGATTATTCTATAACTTCACGTATGCGTCATGCCGACTTTTTAATCTTAGCAAAAGACTATAAAGCATTAGAAATCGAAGCTAATAAAATGAAAGAATTAGATGGTGTAAATCCAAGAATTCTACGTTATCTTGGATATTCTGCTTATGAAAATGGTAATGCCGATGCGGCTTATGATGCCTTACAAAAGTTCACTTCCAATACTGCGAACAAAATTATTCCTCGTGATTATTTGTATTTAGGACAAGCCAAAATAAAAAAAGGAACTAGTGCTGATGGAAAATTAGTCGACCCAACTTTATTAGCATCTGCCATTTTAGATATTAAAAAAGCAGTAGAAATGGAGCCATTAGCTGCCAATGAATTAAATGAATTGGGGAAAAAATTATATGATCAGAAAGCATTTGCTGCTGCTGCTGCTGTTTTTGAAGTGGCAGTTACAAACCCAGACTCTAAAAACTATTTAATTGATAATTTTTATTTAGGTAATTCATTGTATTATGATAACACGAGGAAAGATGTAGTTAAACCTGACCCCATTGCTTTACAAAAAGCAGACATAGCTTTTGGAAATGTAATAACAGCTTCACCAACAACACAAGACGCTTACTTGTTTAGAGCAAGAACAAATAACTTGTTAGAAAATGATCAAATGATGGCTAATTACTATCAACAATATATAGATACAGTAATTGCTAAAGGAGATGCTGAAGTAACAAAAAACAGCAAAAAATTTACTGAAGCATATAATGCGATGGCTTCGTTTTATGCAAACACAGATAAAGCTAAAGCAAAAGAATTATTAAATAAAACATTAGCAATTGATCCTGCCAATACATATGCAATCGAAGCATTGAAATTATTAAAATAATTTTCAAATTTTAAAAATATGAACCGTTTCAATAATTTGAAACGGTTTTTTTATACCTAGCTATAAGATTATGTCTTTTTTACTAGAGGATAAAACCCGAACATAGCTAAGCTAAATTAAGTATCTTTGTCAATTATTATTTTAAAGATGCTATCAAAAGAAACGCAATTGGCTGTTGATAAAGGTGAAGTTCTTCCACTAATGGAAGAATTTTATACCATTCAAGGTGAAGGATTTCACACCGGGACAGCTGCTTATTTTATTCGAATTGGAGGTTGTGATGTGGGATGTCATTGGTGTGATGTTAAAGAAAGTTGGAATGCTGAATTACATCCACCAACAGCAACAGATATTATTGTAGACAATGCTAAGAAATATGCTGATACTGTTGTGGTAACAGGTGGAGAACCCTTGACTTGGGATATGTCACTACTAACACAAAAATTAAAAAGTAAAAACATCAAAGTACATATCGAAACATCAGGGGCCTATCCAGTAACAGGTACTTGGGATTGGTTTTGCCTTTCGCCAAAGAAAAACAAATTACCTGTTACAGATGCTTATGCTATAGCCAATGAATTAAAAGTAATAATATATAATAAACACGATTTTATTTTTGCCGAAGAACAAGCAATTAAAGTAAATCCCAACGCTATTCTGTTTCTGCAACCTGAATGGAGTAAAAAAGAAGAAATGACACCGCTAATTGTCGATTATGTAATGAAAAATCCAAAGTGGAGAGTGTCCTTGCAAACTCATAAATATTTGAATATTCCCTAAACCAATTATATGAAACTAATTAAATTGATTCTGTTTTTTCTATTGCCAATTTCAGGATTTTCTCAAATTCAAGGAGAAGATGAAGTTTATCTAAGCGGAGATAGAATTGAAGCCAAATTTGAAGGAGGCGGAATTGAAAACTTTACAAAGTTTATACACAGAAACTTCGATTATTCGAAAGTTACTATTGCCGGAAAACTCGAAGGAGCATTTACCATTGATGAACAAGGAAATGTAACCAAGATAAGAATCACTCAGGTTTTAGATATCGAATCGGCAACAGAATTTATTAGGGTTTTGAAGATGTGTCCAAAATGGGAGCCAGCAAGACGTGGCGGAAAACCAATTAGTATCGAGATAAAATATCCTATGGTTTTTAAAAAGAAATAAAATTAAATCCTTAATCTTTTTTGATTAGGGATTTTTTATTTTTACAAAAAAATCATCACACGAGCGTCAGCGAACTGGCGAAGCAATCATGAAATCACAATTCCTATTAGACTCTAACATCACCTTCCTAAATCACGGTTCTTTTGGCTCTTGCCCAAAGCCCATTTTTGAAGAATACCAACGCTTTCAAAGAGAATTAGAATCAGATCCTGTTGAGTTTATAACCAAAAAGCAACCGAAGTATTTAATAATCGCCCGCGAAAGTTTAGCCAATTTTGTGGGCTGTCAAGCCAGAGATTTGTTTTTCACTTCCAATCCAACATATGCTATTAATGTAATTATGCGTAGCATAAAGCTAAATGCTGGAGATGAAATTTTAGCTACCAATCACGAATATGGTGCCATGGACAGAACTTGGAATTTCTATTGCAAAAAATCGGGAGCAAAATACATTCGACAAAATATAAATTTACCGGTAGTTTCTAAAGAACAAGTAATAGAAGAATTTTGGAAAGGCTATAATCAAAACACCAAAGTAATTTTTCTGAATCAAATGTCAAGTGCCACTGCATTAATTTTTCCTGTAAAGGAAATTTGTGATCGTGCCAAAGAATTAGGTTTAATTACAATTGTTGACGGCGCACATGTTCCTGCTCATATCGATTTAAATATTTCAAAACTCAATCCCGATTACTACACTGGCACATTACACAAGTGGATGCTTGCTCCAAAAGGCAGCTCATTTTTATATGTAAAACCCGAGCTTCAAAATGATTTAGAGCCTTTGGTAGTGAGCTGGGGTTATGAAAGTGTAGCACCAGGCGAAAGCCAGTTTTTGGATTATCATGAACTGCAAGGAACTCGAGATATTTCGGCCTTTTTGTGTACACCAACAGTGATTAAGTTTTTGAAAGATAACCATTGGAAAGAAGTATCGAGATCTTGTAAGCAAATAGTTCTTGATAATTACCAACGTTTTTGTGATTTGCTAAATACAAAACCACTCAGTCCAATTACGGAAGAATTTTTAGGCCAAATGGCAAGCGTTCCTATAAATACCAATAATCCTGCTGAACTAAAAGAAGAATTGTATTTAAAGTATAAAATCCAAGTTCCGGTGATGCCACTTAATGGAAACTATTATATCCGATTTTCAGTTAATGCTTATAATTCACAGGCAGATTTAGATATTCTTTACCGTGCTTTAGAAGAAATTATTAAAACAACCGATTTAATTCAAGTCTAATTACTTCCAACCTTTTCTTTTCTTAAGTTCAGTTATATGTGCCAAATGGTGTTTGCTATGCCATACATAAAGACAAATCATTTCTTTGAGTTGGAATTCTTTATTGTTTTCAGGATGTATGTAAGCTTTTTCTAAATCTGTTTCAGTTAGGCTTTTCATTACAAATGCTAAGCGATAATGCAATCCTTCCAAAAATTGCAGTGTAGGTTCTATCGGCATGGTTTTATTGTCAATTCCTTCCGACCAAAGGTTTTCATAATAAAATTTTATAGTTGGATTGTTCTCTGTCATCGTCCATTTTAATCGAATAAAACAATTCATGTGACTATCAGCACAATGATGCACCACTTGACGAATCGTCCAGCCCTCATGGCGATAAGGTGTTTCAAGTTGTTCTTGAGTTAAATGTGCAACTTCAGCTTTTAATTTTTCAGGAAATGATTCGATAGTTTGTATGGCTTTCGCCAAAAGCTCAGAAGTATAAATCGAAGGCGCTTCAAATTTTCCAATTGGATAACGCAAGTTGTAAAGTTCTGTATTTTCCATTTTTAAAGTGTGAGTTTTGCTAAATAATCAAAGTGATTGCCTTCTAGTACCAATTTGCATTGTAAACCATTAGCTTGAGCTGCATTTTGCAAAGTATTATAATCAAGATAAAGCCAAGGGAAGGTTTCTTCGGTTTCGCCTTTGTATGAAATTGAAAAAGTCAATTCGCCATAATAGCCATCAGCTGGAACCATATAACTTCCGTCTTCGGCTTCATCAAACATATAAATAATATCAGAGCTGTCAATCAGTATTTGTCCATTCGGATTCAACAATGATTTTAATTTTTGTAAATGTTTAGAAGTTTCAGAAAGCGATCCGAAAATTCCTGTCCCATTCATCAATAAAAGAATAGTATCAAAAGATTCATTGTCTAAATCTAAAATATTTTGAACTCGTACATTTGTCAATCCACGCAATTCACAAGCTTTTATGGCATTCGCAGAAATATCTATAGCTGAAAGATCAAATCCTTTTTGCTGAAGATGCAAAGAATGACTTCCGGCTCCACAGCCTATATCCAAAACTTTTCCTTTGCAAAGTTGTAACGCTTTCTTTTCTAGTTTCGGCATTTCGTTATAACTTCTAAAAAGATAGCCAACACTCATTTCATCCGCTTCTGAAATGTTGGTTTCTGTGACCAAATCTTCGGGCAAATTATTAGTTTGAAAATCAAGTATGGCTTTTCCGAAAAGGTCTAACATTTTGTAATAGGTTTGAATTTTTTAACTTGAAAGTTGTTTAATTTTGTACTATGAGTCTGAAGCCTTCCTTAAACGAAATCCAAAAGCTTGCCAAAGATAAGCATATCGAAAACAAAAAGTATTTTGATAAGCTCAAAAAGAAAACACCCAAAAATTTGGATTATGTGATGCAAGAAATTCATGATGCTGAGTTCAAGCGTACCGATTGTTTGAATTGTGCTAATTGTTGCAAGACCACTGGGCCACTTTTTACTTCAGCCGATATAGAAAGAATTGCCAAACATTTGAAACAAAAACCCCAGCAATTCATCGACAAATACTTGCGCATTGATGAAGACCAAGATTATGTGTTACAAAGTGTTCCGTGTACGTTTTTAGACAATGAGAATTACTGTATGATTTATGATGTGCGCCCCAAAGCCTGTCGCGAGTTTCCACATACCGATAGAAAAAAGTTTCAACAAATTGCTGATTTGACGTTAAAGAATATCGCTATTTGCCCAGCAGCCTATAATATAGTGGAAGAAATGAAGAAAAAATTGCCATTATAAAGTCTATTATCTATCCGTCTATCATCTCTCATCTTTTAATTGTAAATCAAATACTTTTTTCGCATCGCTTTAAAATCATTCAATCCCTTTTCCCAAGATTTTCTAATGGCTACTTCCGATGTTCCAGCTTCAATTTGCTGTTGTAGTTTTTTAGTTCCTGCCAATTTGGTGAAAAAGGGTGTAAAAAACTTCGATTTATCAGCAGTAGTATTATAAGCTTTTATTAACCATTTCAATTCCAATTGATGCACTTTTAGCGCTTGGGTCAAATCTTCTCCATAACACAATTGGCCCTTATTCATTGGATCTTTGGAACCAAAATTGGAAACCGGCGTAAAACTAAAATCACTTTTAGGGAGAAATGGCGAGCCATAAATTTGGAATTGTTTCTCTGTCCCACGTCCCGAACTCACATTCGTTCCTTCAAACAAACACAAACTGGCATAAAGATTTATTGCTTGATCATTAGGTAAATTTGGTGAAGGTTTCACGGGTAAACTATATACCAAGTCCCGATTATAATTTAGACAAGGAATCACAGTCAGTTTGCATTGAATTCCTTCTTTGAGCCATTTCTCCCCATTAATCATTTGGGCATATTCGCCTATAGTCATTCCGTGAAGTGTCGGAATGGGATGCATCCCAATAAAACTGGTAAATTCTTTTTCTAAAATGGGCCCATCAACAATACTTCCATTCGGATTAGGTCTGTCCAAAACAATAAGCTGAATATTGTTTTCCGCACAGGCTTCCATAATATAATGTAACGAAGAAATATAAGTATAAAACCTTGCACCCACATCCTGCAAATCAAAAACAAGAATGTCTATTCCAGCCAATTGTTCTGGCTTAGGTTTTTTGTTATCACCATAAAGCGAAATAATTGGCAATCCTGTTTTGGTATCCTTTCCGTCTACCACATGTTCACCAGCATCAGCTGTTCCGCGAAAGCCGTGTTCGGGAGCGAATATTTTTTGTAAATAGGTTCTAGACCAAAGGAAGTCAACTATAGAACGAGCTTCATATACATTTCGCCACCCACCATTAGGTTTCCCATCCTTATCATTTATTGTTCCTTCGTCTATATAAGAAAGAACACCTGTCTGATTTGTCACAATGCCAACTTTCTTATCTTTTAATAATGGCAGGTAAGCATCATAATTCTCAGCCCCAGTTATTATTCCTACGTTCTGCGTTCTGATAACTGCATTCGGTTTTTCAGCTTGAGCCTTATCCCTTATCCCTTGTCCCTTTTGACTACTGCACGCAAGCATTAGCAAAACCGAGAATAAAACTGTATTTTTGAAGACCAAATTTGAAATCATACCGTTGAAATTAGAATATTTTATAGCAAAACGACTCATTACTGCTAAAGACCATAAAAGTAGTATATCTGCGCCAATTATAAAAATTGCCATCACTGCTATTGCCCTCGGTATGATAATGATGATTGTTTCTATTGCCACGGGAATAGGTTTACAACAAAAAATCCGCCAAAAAGTTTCCGCATTCAATGGGCATATCATTATTTCAGGTTACAACGACAACAATTCTGATGTAAGTACTGACCCCATTTCCCTTCATCAAAAGTTTTACCCCAAGTTTAAAAACGTTGACGGCATTTCTCATATTCAGGCTGTCGCCAGTAAAGCTGGAATCATAAGAACCGAAGCGGCATTCGAAGGCATTATCTTCAAAGGTGTGGGCAAAGATTATCAAACTGATAATCTAAAAGAATATTTAATTCAAGGAAGATTGCCCAACTTCAAAACCAATCTAAACGAAGAAGTTTTGATATCACAATACCTCTGCAACCGATTAGGACTAAAACTCGGCGATAAATTCGTAACCTATTTCATGAAAGAAAACAGCGAAGGATACAACCTACGCAATTTCAAAATAATCGGAATCTACAATTCAGGCTTCCAGGAATTTGACGCTAGTTATGTAATTGGCGATATTCGTCACGTGCAACGCATCAACAAATGGCGTCCTGACCAAGTTGGCTCTTTCGAAGTCTTTATCGATGATTTTACACAAATAAATCAAAAAGGGAAAGAAGTCTACCAAGAAACTTCCTCCACACTCGATACCCAAACCATCGAAGAAAAGTTCTATTATATTTTCGAATGGCTCAAACTATTCGATTTTAATATCATCGTTATTCTCATCGTCATGATAGCCGTTTCTACCATTAATATGGTAGTCGCATTATTAGTTTTAATTCTCGAAAGAACCCAAATGATAGGCATCCTAAAATCCATAGGAGCCAACAACTGGTCCATCCGAAAAATATTCCTTTACAACGCAGCCTACTTAATAGGAAGAGGTTTGCTCTGGGGCAATGCCATAGGAATTGGGTTATTATTACTTCAAAAATATTTCGGCATTATCAAACTAAACCCCGAAAGTTATTACGTTAACGAAGCTCCTGTCGACATCAATTTGTTCTACATTCTGCTTTTAAACATAGGAACCATAGCGATTTGTTTATTGGTACTACTCATCCCATCCTATATTATTACCAAAATTACACCGTCTAAATCCATTCGTTTCGAGTAGTCGAAGCACCACGTCAGTAGTCATCAGGGACGCGTCGTCCCGCTATCCGTTCTATCTTTTTCCTTTAAAAAAAGGAAAAAGGATACCACTCCTATCGGGGCTATTGATGGGCCATTGTTTCTATTTTTGGGTTCAAAAGCCTTGTAATCAATAATATAAAAAAGAATAAAAAAAAGGATAAAAAAGATTTGGAATTGGAGCGAAATAGTTTTTATATTTGCACCCCGCAAGAGCGGAATTGTTCATTTAAAACTGGTAAAACGTAGGAATT
>CANJDA010000036.1 GCA_947472705.1 Flavobacteriaceae bacterium | reverse complement strand
TTTGTTTCATAGTTATTTTAACTTGTTCAGTTCATCATCCGTAAAATTCTTAATGCTTTTTTCTTTAGCAAACTTATCGGCATTGTAACTGTTCGATTTGTTTTTTGGGATAGAAAGTGAATCCCATTCACCTTGCTTTAGCATTTTGGCATAAAATACAATTTGACCAATATGATAAGGATAGTGAGCTAACTGTCGGTTAATAGCTTCCTGAACTGTATGTCCTTCGTTTCGGATGTAAATTATTATTTGCAGTTGGTCTTTAGCCAAAGGATTAATCGCATTGAAAAAACAATTCCAGCCTTTCTCCCAAACAGTCATTAACTCTTCTTTGGTTGTGATGATTTCTTCAAATTCGCCATCGCGATTGCGCCATTCTTTTTCGCCGTCGGTCGTCAGGAAATCGGTCCAGCGCGAAAGCATATTCCCCGAAAGATGTTTTACAATAACCGCAATCGAATTAGTATCTTCATTCACTGAAACGAATAGTTGCTCTGGTTCCAATTGTTCGATTGCTTTTTCACCTAAAGTTTTATAATAGAGAAATTGCTTTTTGACGCTTTCTAAATAATTATTATTTGTCATGATGAAAAAGTGAATCGGTTAATGTTTTAATTCCTTTGAACATGCAATACACGGCTCCAATACAAATAAGGATTCCAATGGCCAAAACCAAATAATGCCACACGTTTTGCTTATTGATAAACGCATTGTAAATCACACTTGGCCCAATGAACATCATTGGTAAAGCATAAAGCATGTATTTGATTCCTTTGTCGAGTAGTTCTTTTTTGGTAGCCATAATTACAAATTAGAATAATGGTTTACTGCTTTTCTAACACTACCATGTTCTTTTAATAATGTAGCGGCTTCTTCATAACTCACAGGAATTTCTCCCATAATCATTCGAACACCACGGTCAACCAGTTTGTCATTACTCAGTTGCATATCCACCATCTTGTTGCCTTTCACTCTTCCTAATTGAATCATTGTGGCAGTTGAAATCATGTTTAAAACCAATTTTTGAGCGGTGCCTGCTTTCATTCTAGAACTTCCAGTTACGAATTCGGGACCAACTACCACCACTACAGGAAATTGTGCCGTTAATGCTAATGGACTTCCTTCGTTGCACGTAATACAGCCTGTAATAATGTTTTTAGCATTGCATTTTTCTAAACCGCCAATAACATAAGGCGTAGTGCCGGAAGCTGCAATTCCAATTACTACATCATCTTCGTTTATGCCATGCTCTTGTAAATCAATCCAAGCTTGTAAGCGATCGTCTTCGGCATTTTCTACCGCTTTCCTAATCGCTTTATCACCACCAGCAATGATACCGTTTACCAAATCAAAAGGAACCCCAAAGGTAGGAGGGCATTCGGAAGCATCTACTATACCCAATCTTCCCGAAGTACCAGCACCAATGTAGAATAACCTTCCACCCAATTTCATTTTCTCAACAACTTTAGCTACTAAAACTTCAATTTGTGGTAAGGCTTTCTCCACAGCCAAAGGCACGGTTTTGTCTTCGTTATTAATATTGAGTAATAAATCGGCAACCGACATTTGTTCTAAGCTATCGTAGTGTGAGGATTGTTCGGTGGTTTTAGTGAAATTCATTTTAGTTCTTTTGGATAGACAATACAAGATTTGTTTGTACTTGATGTAAATTTATAAAAAACACGCTAATATAATTCCCAAAACAATCATGGATATTTTAGCAATATTAAACTTGTGTCCCTCGCTGCTTTCAAAAATAATAGTAGATGAAATATGAAAAAGTATTCCGATGACAATAGCCGTAATTTGAGTATAATATTGATTTAAAATTGGGAAACTATCTGAAACTAAAGTCCCTAGTGGAGTCATTACAGCAAAAGTGAGCATGAACAAAAACAAAGCGGTTTTATTCAATTGGGCATTAAGGAAAAAAGTAGTTAAGATGATGGCAATAGGCAAGTGGTGTACTGCAATTCCGTAGGCTAAGTCATGATGATGACCAACTGGAAAACCTTCTAACAAGGCATGTAGGCACAAACTAATGAACAACAACCAAGGCATTTGAATGATTTTATCGTGACCATGTACATGTCCGTGTTCGGCACCTTTGGAAAAGAATTCTAAAATGATTTGGAACAAAATTCCAATCATAATAAAAATTCCAACCGAGAGATTGTGTGCAGCATATACATCGGGTAACAAATGCATTACTGTTAGTGATAATAAAAACGATCCGCTGAACGCCAATAATAATTTTAGGTTTTGCTTTCCTTTGGGTTTTAATCCAATAGCAATAGCATAACCTAATAAAACTGACAATAAAGGAAGAATGTAGTTCATTATTTGAAAATCATAATTAATCTTTCGCTACTATGTTTATGGAACTTTTTCAATTTATAATCGCCAAAAGTATCTAACAAATAAATCCCTGTTTCACTCATCATACGTTGGAAATCCTCTAAAGTGTAGGCTCTCACTTTTTCGGTAAAATGATAAGCACAACCCTTGTCTTCAAAATCAATTTCTTTGATGATGAAACCATCTAAAACATAACGTTTTATATGAAATGTAATTCCTTCTACTTCTTTACTTTCTTCTGGAATTAAATTATCAATCACCTGAGTAGCATTCATAAAATCAATCACAGCAAAACCATATTCGGTAAGGCTTTCTTTGATGGCCGATAAAGTTCTAAGATCATCTTCTTCCTTTTCGAAATACCCAAAACTGGTAAACAAATTGAAAATAGCATCAAATTTATCATCAAAGACTTCCCTTTTATCATGCACCACAAAATGAAGCGTCTCGTTGGTGTTTTTATTGGCCTCGGCTATGCTGTTTTCTGATAAATCGGCCCCAATCACATCATAACCTAATTGGTTTAAATAAATAGAATGACGACCCTTACCACAGGCTAAATCAAGCACTTTGGCTTTTTCGGGTAAGTTTAAATAATGAGTAAGATTGTCCATGAAGATTTGCGCTTCACGGTAGTTTCGGTCTTTATATAAAATGTGGTAATACGGTGTGTTAAACCAGGAAGCATACCAATTTTCGGATTTACAATTTGTAGTATCTGACATTTATTCTTTTCAAATGAATTCTGAACAGGCAAATTTAGTGTATTTTTGCCGATGAATTTCAAATTTTGAGTTCGAAATACATTGACCATGGAGAATTTTAAAATGATTGCCAAAACCTTTTTTGGTTTTGAAGAAATACTGTCGAATGAATTACAACAACTAGGAGCCCAAGAAGTTGAAATAGGAACGCGTGCCGTTAGCTTTAAAGGCGATAAAGGGTTTATGTATAAAGCCAATTTGTCGTTGCGTACTGCTTTGAAAATACTAAAACCTATTTATTATTTTCGAGCTACTAATGACTTGAATTTATATAAAGGAATACAAGGAATAGATTGGCCTAAGTATTTGAATGCCAATCAAACATTTGTAATCGATACAACAATACATTCCGATAATTTTAAACACTCACAGTTCGTTTCCCAAAAAGCAAAAGATGCTATTGTAGATCAGTTCCGAGATAAATTTGGGCAACGCCCAAGCATTGATAAAGATTTCCCCGATTTGCGAATCAATATTCATATCGATAGAGACCAATGTTCAGTTGCACTTGATACCTCAGGAGCTTCCTTACATCATCGTGGATACAGAACAGCAACAAATATTGCTCCGATAAACGAAGTGTTAGCTGCTGGAATGTTATTATTATCTGGGTGGGATGGAAGCTCTGATTTCTTAGACCCCATGTGTGGTTCGGGAACTATTTTGGCCGAAGCCGCTATGATAGCTTGTAACATACCAGCCAATATTAACCGCAAGGAATTTGCCTTTGAAAAATGGAACGATTGGGACAATGAGTTGTTTGACCAAATTATAGATGCTTTGATGAAACGTACCAAAGAATTCCATCACACTATTGTGGGGTATGATAAAGCTCCAAGTGCTGTGCAAAAAGCCAAAGACAATATCATTAATGCCAATTTGGAAGATTATGTAACGATTAATCAAGCTAACTTTTTTGAAACTAAAAAGGAAACTACAGGCCCGTTGCACATGGTTTTCAATCCGCCTTATGGTGAACGATTGGATATTGAATTGGAAAGATTTTATCGCGAAATAGGTGATACTTTAAAGAACAATTATTCAAACACGAATGCTTGGTTTATCACGGGTAATTTAGAAGCTTTGAAATTTGTTGGACTTAGACCATCCAGAAAAATCAAACTCTTTAACGGAAGTTTGGAAGCACGCTTAGTAAAATATGAAATGTACGAAGGCAGTAAGCGTACAAAGTTTCAAACCAATTCGGAAGAATAAAGATAGTTTTTAGAAATCTTGTATTTTATGTATTTTACAATACTTTACTGTTAAATAAAATCCTAAATTCTAAAACCTAAATCTTAATTCTTTTATCTTTGCCGACTGTAAAAAGAGACTATGAAATTTGACTTATTGGCCAAAGACCCAAATTCTAAAGCCCGTGCTGGTAGCATTACTACCGATCATGGCGTAATTGAAACCCCTATATTTATGCCTGTTGGTACTGTAGCTTCTGTAAAAGGAGTGCACCAACGTGAATTGAAAGAAGAAATCAACCCAGATATTATTTTGGGGAATACTTACCATTTATACCTTCGTCCACAAACTGATATTCTTGAAAAAGCTGGAGGCTTACACAAGTTCATGAACTGGGACAGAAATATCCTGACCGATAGTGGTGGTTACCAAGTATACTCCCTTTCTGCCAATAGAAAAATTAAAGAAGAAGGTGTTAAGTTTAAGTCGCATATTGATGGTTCTTACCATGTCTTTACACCTGAAAATGTAATGGAGATTCAACGAACTATTGGAGCCGATATCATTATGGCTTTTGACGAATGCACCCCTTATCCTTGTGATTATCGTTATGCGCAACGCTCTATGCATATGACGCATCGTTGGTTAGATCGTTGTATCAATCATTTGGAAAAAGTGCCTACAAAATACGGTTATGATCAAACCTTTTTCCCTATTGTTCAAGGAAGTACTTATAAAGATTTGAGACAACAATCAGCTGAATATATTGCTAATGCTGGAGCCGAAGGCAATGCTATTGGAGGATTGTCAGTAGGAGAACCCGCCGAAGAAATGTACGCCATGACCGAAGTGGTAACTGCCATTTTACCACAGGACAAACCAAGATATTTAATGGGAGTAGGAACTCCAATTAACATTTTAGAAAATATAGCTTTAGGAATTGATATGTTCGACTGTGTCATGCCAACACGTAACGCTCGTAATGGAATGTTATTTACCGCAAATGGCACCATCAACATCAAGAATAAAAAATGGGAAGATGATTTTTCACCCGTAGATGAAATGGGTCATACCTTTGTAGATACCGAATATACTAAGGCTTATTTACGCCATTTATTTGCCGCCAATGAATATTTGGGTAAACAAATTGCTACTATTCACAATTTAGGATTTTATATGTGGTTGGTTCGTGAAGCCAGAAAACATATCTTAGCAGGAGATTTCAGAACTTGGAAAGACATGATGGTTAAACAAATGAGCCAAAGACTATAATAAATGCTTAAAATAATTGACAGATACATACTTAAACGCTATTTAGCCACGTTTACCGTGATGTTACTGCTTTTTATTCCCATAGGAATAGTAATTGATGTTTCTGAAAAGGTGAATAAAATGATTGAAAATCATGTGCCTTTTAAAGCAATAGCAAGTTATTATTTTTATTTTACCATTCACTTTGCCAATTTTTTATTTCCAATATTTCTGTTTCTTTCCATAATTTGGTTTACTTCAAAATTGGCTAATAATACTGAAATCATTGCGATTTTAAGTTCTGGAATTTCATTCTCGCGTTTTCTTCGACCTTATATTATTGGAGCTACTATAGTTTCTATTTGTGCGTTTATTATGGCGTTCTTTTTGGCTCCCAAGGCTAATGATGAATACAACAACTTTAGGTATACTTATTTGATTGGTGGTGGATTAGATGAAATGAGAGACAATACAGATGTTTTTCGTCAAATTAGTAAAGACGAATATATTTTTGTAAGTAATTTTAATAATATTTCAAAAATGGCATTCAACTTTTCGATGGAGAAGTTTGAAAACGATAAATTGAAATATAAAATTACGGCCAATCGTATCAAATGGAATGAAAAGGAAAAAAACTATACATTGTTTAATTATAACAAAAGAAAAGTAGGTGCTTTGGGTGATATTATTGAATCAGGAGAAAAAAAAGACACTATTTTGCATTTCGATTTAGAAGATTTAACACCCGTAATTTATATTGCTGAAACGTTGAGTTATTCTGATTTAACAAAGTTTATTGATAAAGAAAGAGCAAGAGGGTCTTCAAATATTAGTGTATATTTAGTTGTACTTTATAAAAAATATAGTGTACCAGTTTCTGCCTTTATTTTAACTATTATTGCAGTGGCAGTATCGTCTATGAAAAGAAGAGGAGGTATGGGAACAAACTTAGCTATAGGTATATTACTAGCTTTTTCTTTTGTCTTTTTTGACAAAATCTTTGGTGTTCTTGCCGAAAAATCAACTATGCCTCCCATAATTGCTGTTTGGGTTCCCAATATTGTCTTTGGAATTTTAGCAATCTATCTCCTGAGGAATGCTAAGCGATAATCTTAAGAGTTATTTGCATCTTCATTTGATTGTTTTCATTTGGGGGTTTACTGCTGTGCTTGGGGCTCTTATTTCACTTGATGCCTTGCCATTGGTTTGGTTCCGAATGTTATTTGCTGTTGGGTTTATAGCTATTTATATTTACTTCAAAAAAATACCGTTGCTGATCTCTAAAAAAGTATTGCTTCAGTTTCTTTTCTCAGGATTAATTATAGCCTTACATTGGTTTACTTTTTTTCATGCCATTAAAATTTCAAATGTATCGATTACATTGGCCTGCCTTTCTACAGGAGCTTTATTTGCGTCTTTATTAGAACCAATTTTATACGGAAAGAGAATTGTTTTCTATGAAGTATTCTTCGGGTTACTGGTTGTAGTAGGGCTTTATATTATTTTTAATGTTGAAGGGAATTATGTTTGGGGCATGGTAACAGCACTAACTTCGGCTTTTCTATCGGCTTTATTTGCTGTAATCAACAGCAAATTGGTCAAATCACATAATCCAACCGTCATGTCGTTTTATGAATTAAGTGGTGGAGTGCTTTTTTTTACTTTTTTATTGCTGGGCACGAACAGTTTTTCGCCCACTTTTTTTGCTTTATCTCCAAAAGATTTAATGTATCTTTTAATATTGAGTTCTGTTTGTACTGCTTATGCGTTTATTGCTTCTACTTCGGTGATGAAGTATTTGAGTCCGTATACCGTTATGCTGACTATTAATTTGGAACCAATTTATGGAATTATTTTAGCCGTAATTGTTTTTGAAGAAAAAGAAAAAATGAGCTTTGAATTCTATATAGGCGCCGCTATTATTTTAGTTACTGTAATATTAAATGCTATCATTAAAAGCCGAAAGAAAACTTTAACTTAATGTTAATTTTTATTTATAACTAATCTTCAAAATGTGCTTTTTATCACAAGATAAAATTTTATATTTGCTGTTCGATTAAACAAAACTAACAACCCTATGGAATATTTAGATTTTGAACTTCCAATAAAAGAATTAGAAGAACAACTCGATAAATGCCAGATAATCGGTGCCGAATCCAATGTTGATGTTACCGCTACTTGCAAACAAATTGAAAAAAAATTAGAGGAAACCAAACGTAAAATCTATAAAAATCTTACCGCTTGGCAACGCGTGCAACTATCTCGTCATCCTAATCGACCTTATACTTTAGAACATATCACTAATTTAACTAAAGGAACTTTCCTTGAAATGTTTGGCGACAGAAATTTCAAAGACGATAAAGCTATGGTTGGTGGTTTAGGTAAAATAGATGGACAATCTTTTATGCTTATTGGTCAACAAAAAGGAATCAATACCAAAATGCGTCAATTGCGTAATTTCGGAATGGCAAGCCCTGAAGGATATCGTAAAGCATTGCGTTTGATGAAAATGGCCGAAAAGTTTAATATTCCTGTCGTAACTTTGATTGACACTCCAGGAGCTTTTCCTGGTTTAGAAGCTGAAGAGCGAGGTCAAGGGGAAGCAATTGCTCGTAATATTTTAGAAATGGTTCGTTTAAAAGTGCCTATTATCTGTGTTATCATTGGTGAAGGTGCTTCAGGTGGTGCCTTAGGAATAGGTGTAGGAGATAGAGTTTTAATGATGGAAAATACTTGGTATTCAGTTATTTCTCCCGAGTCTTGTTCTTCAATCTTATGGAAAAGTTGGGAATACAAAGAACAAGCTGCTGATGCCTTGAAACTGACTTCTTCTGATATGAAAAAAATGAAATTGGTTGATGATGTTATTCCAGAACCACTTGGCGGTGCTCATTACGATAAAGAGACGACATTTAAAACGGTTGAGCAATATATTATGAAAGCGTTTAACGAATTAAAAGATTTATCAACAGCCGAATTAGTGGCTCAAAGGATGGATAAATACAGTAAAATGGGCGAATTCAAAGAGTAATTTCTTATAAAAAAATGTTGAATCCGAAGCCCTATGGTTTCGGATTTTTTTTTGGTTGTTAACAAAAAAGACAAACTTATGAACATGAATTTTGGATAACTCTATTCTAATAATTTTTACAAAATAGCTACTTTCGTAACATGGAAAATCTCAGAAATATTAATCCCATTAAAGTTGATAAAACGACTATCATTAATCTAGAAAAAGGGAAGCTACCACCTCAAGCAATGGATTTAGAGGAGGCGGTACTTGGTGCCATGATGATTGATAAAAAAGGGGTAGATGAGGTTATTGATATTCTGCAACCCGATGCTTTTTACAAAGAAGGACACAAGCATATTTTTGAAGCTATTTTTCAGTTATTCACAGATTCTCAGCCTATTGACTTGTTAACAGTGTCTGCCCAACTTAAAAAAAGCGGAAAGTTGGATATCGCTGGAGGAGATTTTTACTTAATTCAGCTTACGCAAAAAATATCCTCTTCGGCACATATTGAGTTTCACTCCAGAATTATTTTACAGAAATTCATTCAAAGAAGTTTAATTAAAATCTCTTCTGAAATTATTGAAGAGTCCTATGACGAATCTACGGATGTATTCGATTTATTAGACAAAGCTGAATCTAAATTATACGAAGTAACCCAAGGTAACATCAAACGAAGCTCTGAAACAGCACAAAGTTTGGTAATTCAAGCCAAAAAGCGAATTGAGGAAATTGCTAATAAAGAAGGACTTAGCGGAATAGCCACTGGTTTTGAAAAGTTAGACAAAATCACCTCAGGTTGGCAACCTTCCGATTTGATAATCATTGCTGCTCGTCCGGGTATGGGTAAAACAGCGTTTGTATTATCCATGGCAAGAAACATGGCAATTGACTTCGGACATCCAGTAGCATTATTTTCGTTAGAGATGTCATCGGTTCAGTTAATTACCCGTTTAATTTCTTCTGAAACTGGTTTGTCGTCTGAAAAACTGAGAACCGGAAAATTAGAAAAACACGAATGGGAACAACTTTCCACCAAAGTAAAAGATTTGGAAAAAGCCCCTTTGTATATTGACGACACACCATCACTTTCTATTTTTGATTTAAGAGCAAAAGCTAGACGTTTATCTTCTCAACACGGAATTAAGCTAATCATTGTAGATTACCTTCAGTTGATGACCGCAGGAGGTAGTAATGGCAAAGGAATGGGAAATCGTGAGCAAGAAATCTCCACCATTTCCAGAAACTTAAAAGCATTAGCCAAAGAATTAGAAGTGCCAGTAATTGCATTATCCCAGTTATCGCGTGCGGTGGAAACCCGTGGTTCAAGCAAAAGACCTTTGCTCTCTGACTTACGTGAATCGGGTGCGATTGAGCAGGATGCGGATATTGTATCGTTCATCTATCGCCCAGAATATTATAAAATTGACGAATGGGATGACGATGAGCAAACCCCAACTGCAGGGCAAGCCGAGTTTATCATTGCCAAGCACCGTAACGGTTCGTTAGAAAACATTCGATTGAAATTCATAGGAAACCTTGGTAAATTTGATAACCTTGAAGAATATGGTAGTGGCTTTGATGATTTACCTTCTAAAATGAATCACGATGACAACCCTTTTATGACAAAGAATTTGCCCTCGCCGAATGAAGCTTTTGGTAGCAATATCAATACAGATGATGATGATAGCGATGTTCCTTTCTAAAAAAAATAAATCCTGAGAAATCGGGATTTTTTTTTAAGTTTTTCTTCACAGTAAATCTGTTATCTTTGGAATATAATTTTGCTATAAATGTTTAAAAAGTCACTCTTTATTTTCCTTTTACTGATTTCCTTTTCCATCAAGGCTAGTTTTATTTTATTACCGATGGATGAAACTACACAAAAAAATCACCTAAAAGCTTATGGTATTACCTATTGGGCTTTAGACAAACAGTATAAAGCCAGTTGGTTGTTGAATTATCGAGGGGGTTCTTTCTTATTGCCCGATGTTCCTGAGATTCGAAAAGAATGTCAAATTCGCGGTGTAAGTTTTGAAATTTTATCTGATGCCGAAGAGGAATCTATATTGGCAGATATTTCGAGTCCGTCACAAAATATGGAAACGGTAGTGTTAGAAAAAGCACCCAAAATAGCGGTTTATTCTCCACCGGGTAAACAACCTTGGGATGACGCCGTAACCATGGTATTGACTTATGCTGAGATTCCGTTTAAAGTAGTGTATGACGAAGAAGTATTAAGTGATCAATTGCTTTTATATGATTGGCTGCACTTGCATCATGAGGATTTTACAGGGCAATATGGTAAGTTTTATGGTGCTTATAGAAATGCGCCTTGGTATATTGAACAAAAGAAAGACGCCGAAGCATTGGCCACTAAACTAGGATTTTCCAAAGTTTCTCAAGAGAAATTAGCGGTGTCAAAAAAAATACGCGACTTTGTAATTGGTGGTGGGTTTATGTTTGCCATGTGCTCGGCGACGGATAGTTTTGATATTGCACTTTCAGCTGAAGGAGCTGATATTTGTGAACCCATGTTTGATGGCGATGATAGTGACCCAAATTACCAATCGAAAATTGATTACTCAAGAACCTTTGCTTTTAAAGATTTTATCTTAGATCGAAGACCTGAACACTATGAGTTTTCCGATATTGACATGACTGAGAAACGTAAAATTCCGTTTGAAAAAGATTATTTCACTTTGATGGATTTTTCGGCTAAATGGGATGTAATTCCAAGTATGTTATGTCAAAATCATACCCAGTTAATTAAAGGTTTTATGGGACAAACGACTTCTTTTGATCCTACCTTAATCAAATCAAATGTTTTGATACTTGGAAAATCGGAATTGAATGATGAAGCACGTTATATTCACGGGCAAAAAGGAAAAGGGTTCTTTACTTTTTATGGTGGTCATGATCCTGAAGATTACCAGCATAGAGTAGGAGATGAGCCAACGGTTTTAGATTTACATCCTAATTCTCCTGGTTTTAGATTGATATTGAATAATGTTTTATTTCCAGCTGCTAGGAAGAAACCACAGAAAACATAATAAAAAATCCCAAACATTACGTTTGGGATTTTTTATTTTTAGCCCTGATGGGAGCGAGCTACCGTGTAGCGCGGACAGCAGGAAATAGCTTCTAACTATTTATTGTTATCGATAATGTAATTTAATACTTTGGTCATTAAATGCACACGGTCTTTGCCAATTACATTGTGCTTGTGCATTGGGTAGGCAAAGAAATCGACTTGTTTTTGAGCTTCTACAAATTTCTTAATCAGCATGAAATTGTTTTGCATAACTACCACGTCATCACTGGTTCCGTGAATTAAAAGTAGTTTGCCTTTTAAATCTTTTACATAATTCAAAGTGCTAGCTTCGTCAAACCCTTTTTGGTTTTCGGCAGGGGTATCCATGTAGCGCTCACCATACATTACTTCATAGTATTTCCAATCGGTTACAGGTCCGCCGGCAACCCCAACTTTAAAAGTATCAGGTTTGCGTAACATTAAAGAAGTAGTCATGAATCCACCAAAGCTCCAACCGTGAACTGCTAAGCGATTACCGTCTACATAAGGTAACGATTTTAAGTAATCTACGCCTTTTATTTGATCTTCCATTTCGTTTACACCTAACCTGCCATGAATCACACTTTCAAAGGCAAAACCTCTATTGTCTGAACCTCTATTGTCAACTGTGAAAACTAAATAACCTTGTTCAGCCATCCAATACATCCAAAGATTCGCGCCATCTAAATAAGAATTGGTAATCATTTGGGCGTGCGGTCCGCCATACACATAAACCAAAACAGGATATTTTTTTGATGGATCGAAATTGCTTGGTTTGATTAAGCGAGTATATAAATCGGTTGTGCCGTCGGCTGCTTTTATAGTATTGATTTCGGCAGTTCCCATTACATATCCATCATATTTGTTTTTACTTATTAATAGAGTAATAGCCTTTAAGCTTTTGTCATATAATAAAGATTTTGAAGGCGTAGTATGATTAGAATATTCGTCAAAAAACCAATTTCCATCTGTAGAGGCAATAACAGTATGAACTCCTTGGTCTTTTGTGATTAAGGTTTGCTTTCCTTTTAAATCTACTTTATAGGCCAACATATTGGTTGGATTTTCACCAGTTGCTGTGAAATATATTTCGTTTCCTGCTGGATTAGAACCTAGTATTTCTCTGGTTGGGAATTTATTAGAGGTTAATTGCTTAATCAATTTCCCTTCAATAGAGTAGTAGTATAAGTTTTGAAAACCGTCCTTTTCGCTAAACCATACAAAGTTGTTTGACTTCGGATTTGGGAAAAAGGCTTCATGTTCTGGTTCTACCCAGTTGTTATTTTTTTCGTTTAAAATAGTTCTTACGAAAGCTCCAGTATTGGCATCATAGACATTCAATGACATATCATTTTGGCCACGATTCAACTCAGCAATCAATACATATTTTTCATCAGGTGTCCAAGATAGGTTGGTTAAATAATCATCAGAGTTTCCTTTTGGAGAAATAAAAACTGTTTTTTTGGTAGCCAAATTAAAAATTCCCACTCTAGGTTTTTCCGATTTTTGTCCAATCATTGGGTATTTAATCGATTCTAATTTACCAGGTGTTTCATTTATATCTAATAATGGATAATCAGCAACATCTGTTTGGTCTTTTTGGTAGAAAGCTAAAAAGCTTGATTTTGGTGACCAAAAAATTCCATTGTTGATACCAAATTCATTACGAGCAAAGAACTGCCCCGACACTATAGCCTCATTTGTTTCATTGGTTACAGTAATTTTTTCTTTGTTTTTAGTAAATAAATACAGATTGTTTTTCTCTGTAAAAGCCAAATATTCATGCGCTCCGTCAAAACTTGTGTTTTCAGCAGATTCAGTTGTAGTTTGAATTAGCTTCCCTGATTTTGTGCTAGTATTAAATGTATAATAATTTGAAGTATCATTGATAAGTATAGTATTGGCATCAATGAAAGTCATTCCGGCAAAGCTTTTAAGTTTGGTTCCTAATTCTTTATTGATTTCGGTTAGCGTAATAAATTCAATGGCTTTATTGTCTTTAGTATTAGCCGTCATCATTTTGGTAAATGCATCAGTATAATACACGTAACTATTGGTGTTTGGAATCCATTGAAACCCTAACAATTTATCAGCTCTGAAAGCACGATTTTGTTGCATTACAGCTTCGTCGAGGGAGATTTTTTTCAATTGTGCCTGCGTTGTAACCGCAATGAAAAAACTTAAGAAAAGGATAGTTTTTTTAATCATGAGTGAAATAGGTTTGTTATAGTAAATGAATGAAAAATGACTTATTCTTTGTCCTAGAAAGTTACGCTTTGTTACAAATATCATTTATGATTTTTATATGGTGTTGTGTGTGAATATGTAAAAATCGAAGTGAAGCGCTTTTGTTCAAATTTCCTAAATAAGGGTGTTTAAAATGGCTATTGGTTGGAAGGTTGTCCCATTGGGCTATTTTTTCACGGGTCTTTTGAATGCTATTGAGGAGTGATTTTTCAGAAATTTCCCCTTCGGGCAATACTACTTTTGGAGCCTTTCCCTTGCCTCGTGGTATATAACTGAATGTAAAAACAAAACTTCGATTGGAGTTAAATCGTCTCTGGTACGTTTCAGGATTTGATTGTTGCAATACATTGATAATGCTTATAATTACTTTACAACTGTGTTCAATGTGCCAACCAGCAGAAGATTGTGATTCCTTTTGATTTGTTTTATCAAATTTAGTAATGGTGTTTTCAAGATTTTCGAGAAGTAAGAATAGCTTTTGCATTGTACATTATTCTGCCAAGCGGCGCAATTTGTTTTTATCAACTATCTTAATGCGTTTCCCAACAAGTTCAATAAGATTATTTTTATTGAGTTCTGAAAGTAATCGGATACAACTTTCGGTAGCAGTTCCTATCATACCAGCCAATTCTTCCCGAGAGAGTTGTAAGTGGAGCGTTCCATCAGTTTCAGTTCCAAAAGTTTCTTCTAAATAAATGAGTGTTCCAGCTAAGCGCTCTTTTACACTTTTCTGCGCCATATCTACCATATGTTCATCGGCTTCTTTTAAATCCCCGCAAATAGTTTTCATAACATTCATAGAAAACTGATTGTTCTGGTTGAAGAATTGCATGATTTCATTTTTCGGAATAAAACACACTTCCATATCTTCTAGTGCTACTGCACTTAAATTCGCAGGCTCTTCGCTTATTATTGATCGTTGGCCTAATAATTCTCCTGCTTTAAACAATTTTACAATTTGGTCTTTTCCATTAGAACTTAATTTTGAGAGTTTACAAACACCATCTTTAATACAATAAATTCCATTGGTAATTTCACCTTCTTCAAATATATGTTCTCCCTTTTTGATAGCGTAAGATGTTTTGCAATCGGCAATTTTGAGTAATTCTTCTTTACCCAAAGCTTTGAGAGAGCTGAATTGTCGGACGATACACTGTTCACATTTACCCATAATTCTAAACGAATTTTTTCAATACAAATATATTCAAAAGCATGACATATATCATATTTTAACTTTAACTATTGTTCAATCTTTGACTCAGGTAAAAATGAGCAAATTATGAATACATCACAGTGTTTCCATTGTGGTAATGAATTGTCATATAAACAAAAAATCCTCAAAGTAGAGGATTTTTATTGAGTTGATTTAGATTTTTACAGTCCAACCAAAAGTGTCTTCAGCTAGTTTGTATTGTATTTTGGTTAGTTTATCTTTTAATTGAAGCGCTATTGAATTTTCCAATTTTGGCAATTCATAATAATGCTCTTGGTATTGAAATCCAACTATAGGACTAATTACGGCAGCAGTTCCTGCTCCAAAAATCTCTTTTAAACTTCCGTCTTTAGCACCAGCCACAATTTCTTCCACCATAACAGAACGCTCTTCTACTTTAATGCCTTCGCGTTTTGCTAAATCAATTAGACTCTTGCGGGTTACACCATCTAAAATTCTTTCGCTAGTAGGGGCGGTATAAATAGTGTCATTAATTCTGAAAAACACATTCATGGTTCCGGCTTCTTCTAGTTTGGTATGTGTAGCGTCATCGGTCCATATGATTTGTTGGAAACCTCGTTCTTGTGCTAATTTTTGTGGATAAAACTGTGCCGAATAATTCCCAGCAGCTTTAGCAGCACCAATTCCACCATTAGCAGCCCGACTGAAATGTTCTGCAATGATCACCTTTACTTCTCCCGAATAATAGGAGCGAGCAGGAGATAGAATAATCATAAAACGATACTGTGTTGACGGTTGGGCAATTACTCCCGAACCAATGGCAATCATAAAGGGTCTGATGTATAATGTGTTGCCTAAGCCTTTTTTTACCCAATCTCTCTCCAAATTTACTATAGTTTTCAATCCGTCAATAAAAATGTTTTCAGGTATTTCCGGCATGGCCATTCTTGTAGCAGATTTATTAAATCGATCTAAGTTTTGATCGGGTCTGAAAAGCCATACATCATCATGCTCATCTTTATATGCTTTCATGCCTTCAAAAATGGCTTGACCATAATGAAATACTTTTGCAGAAGGATCAATTAAGAAAGGTTCGTAGGGTTTAATGATTTGTTTTTGCCATTGTCCTTCTTTGAAATCACACACTAGCATATGGTCCG
>CANJDA010000035.1 GCA_947472705.1 Flavobacteriaceae bacterium | reverse complement strand
TAACACTTTAGAAATCATTAATAAAATATGGAAGTTTCGAAATGACACGAAAATTCCGATATGTTTTACTCTTGATGCGGGGGCTAATGTACACGTTTTGTATACCGAAAACGTTATAGTCGAATGTTTGCAATTTATTACCAGTGAATTAGTTGGCTATTGTCAAAATGGTCAGTATATTTGTGATGAAATTGGAACTGGAGCAATTAACATTCTATGAAATCGCCATTAAAAACAAGTTTGCGCAAGCAAACATTAATAAATAAAAAGGCGATACCATATATGACCACTGACAAATATATTTTACATATATGAAAGGACCCTTATTTTACTCAAAGATTCTTCTCTTCGGAGAATACGGAATAATAAAAGATTCTAAAGGTTTATCAATCCCCTATAATTTTTATAACGGTGCTTTAAAGGTGGACGAAAATCCGTCTCAAGAAGCAGTGAAATCTAATGCAAGTTTAATGCGTTTTGTGACTTATTTGGAGCAATTGCAAAACGACCAACCTGCATTGGTGACTTTCAATTTGGATGTTTTAAAAGCGGATGTTGAGCGTGGCATGTACTTTGACTCTAGTATCCCTCAAGGATATGGTGTTGGAAGTAGTGGTGCTCTTGTTGCGGCTATTTATGATAAATATGCCAATGCTAAAATCACGGTTTTAGAAAATTTAACCCGTGAAAAACTATTGCAGTTAAAAGCCATTTTTGCTCAAATGGAATCGTTCTTCCACGGAAAAAGTTCTGGTCTAGATCCTTTAAATAGTTATTTAAGTATTCCGATATTAATTAATTCTAAAGATAATATTGAAGCTACTGGCATTCCATCTCAAAGTGCCACAGGGAAAGGTGCCGTTTTCTTATTAGACTCAGGAATTGTTGGCGAAACTGCTCCAATGGTAAATATTTTTATGGAGAACCTAAAAGAAGAAGGTTTCCGTAAAATGCTAAAAAATCAGTTTGTTAAATATACCGATGCTTGTGTGGAAAATTTCTTAGGAGGTGATATGAAATCGCTTTTCGAAAACACTAAGCAATTATCAAAAGTGGTGTTGAACAACTTTAAGCCCATGATCCCAGAACAATTTCACGGTGTTTGGCAACGTGGCATTGACACAAACGATTACTACCTAAAACTTTGCGGATCTGGTGGAGGCGGTTATATTTTAGGATTTACACAAGATTTAGAAAAAGCAAAACAATCTTTGAAAGATTATAAACTTGAAGTGGTTTACCAATTCTAATTGAACCCAAAACTCAATGCTCAGCCGTAAAAACAAACTTCTCTTAATGAAAATTATCAGTTTGTTTTCTGTAGTTCGTGGCTATAATATTCCTGTTATAGCACTGGCACAATATCTTTCCGCTATTTTTATTTTGGCTCCTGAGAATAAACGTGCTTTATGGGTATTGCTTGACTTCAATCTTTTTATAATAGTAGTAACCAGTGGTCTAACGATTGCATCAGGCTATATCATCAATAATTTTTACGATAGCAAAAAAGACTTAATCAACCGCCCAAATAAATCCCAACTCGACAGATTGGTAAGTCAAAAAACCAAATTGAATGTTTATTTCACGGTGAATTTTATTGTGGCCTTGTTGGCTTGCTTTGTATCCTTTCGGGCAGTTTTGTTCTTTTCTACTTATATTTTTCTGATTTGGTTTTATTCGCATAAACTGAAAAAGATGGTGGTCATAGGTAATTTAACAGCTTCTTTTCTAGCTGTTCTTCCATTTTTTGCGATTCTATTGTATTACAAAAACTTATATCCTCAGATTTTTGCGCATGCTACTTTTTTGTTTCTGTTAATTTTGATTCGTGAAATGATTAAGGATTTAGAAAACATTAAAGGAGATATTGCCAACGATTATCAAACCATCCCGGTACTCTTAGGGGAATCTTTTTCTAAAAAAATAATAACTCTTCTTACCGTTGCAACTATAGTGCCCGTATATTTTTTAGTCGAAATATTTGAAGTGGGTTATATGGATATGTATTTTTATGTGAGTATGATCATTTTGATTTTCTTTTTACAAAGATTATGGAAATCGAACTCCAAACCAGATTACTTAAAACTCCACAATATTTTAAAATTCCTAGTCGTTTCGGGAGTATTTTGTATTGTCTTAATTAATTCTGAAATCCTTATTCACGGAAAAAGACTGCTCAAATTATAATTTTCACTAGCACAGATTCCTTCGACAGTCGCTTGGCTCGTGTGGAGCGGCATCTCCCGTTTTATCAGGAATATAGCGGATAGCTGGAAATAGCTCCTAAAAAAGCAGCTTAAATGCGTATCTTTGCAATCGCACAAGGCCAAAAAGGCCAAACTGACGAAGTAAATTACAGAATTATGAACAAGAAGGAAGGCAATAATAAACGAGGTGGTTCACGTCCAAACAGTTCACGACCAAGCTCGAATAAGCCAAAACCTGCTATGGCTAAGAGAGCCCAAGGGCCAAAAAAAGTTAAACCAACTACTAATGACGCTGCGCCAAAAAGGACAGCTAAGCCTGCAAAAGCTGCACAGAATAACGTGCCAAAACCATTAAAATCAGACGATATTCGTTTGAATAAATACATCTCCAACTCGGGTATTTGCTCACGTCGTGATGCCGATATTTACATCCAATCGGGCAATGTGAAAGTGAATGGTGAAGTAATTACCGAAATGGGATATAAAGTGAAACCTGGTGATGTGGTCAACTTTGACGGTTCTATTTTAACACCAGAACGCAAAGAATACATAGTGTTGAATAAACCCAAAAACTTCACTACTTCAAACGAAGATGAAGCCGATCACAGAAATGTATTGGAATTAGTGCGTGCTGCAACTAAAGCCAAAATACAGCCAATTGGCAGAATGGATAAGAATACAACGGGCTTATTAGTTTTTACTAATGATACGGATATGATACGGAAATTTAGTTTGCCCAATCAAAAATCGACTAAGATTTACCAAGTATCATTGGATAAAAATCTAAAATTTGAAGACCTAGAAAAAATTGCTGGTGGTGTTACGCTTGATGGTCACAAACTATATGTAGATGAAATCTCCTATATAGAAAATGAACCAAAAACAGAGATTGGTTTAAAATTGAGAACTTCAAACGTGAAAGTAGTTCGTGCCATATTCGAAAGTTTTAAATATGATGTGTTAAAGATTGACCGTGTTTCGTTTGCTGGTTTAACCAAAAAGAATTTACCGCGTGGCAATTGGAGATTCCTTACCGAACAGGAAATTATCAATTTGAAAAACGTTTAAAATAATTATATTTACAATAGTAAAATCCCAATCTGATTTTGGGATTTTTTATTTATAAACTATGTCAACAGAAAAAAATTTATCCATTGCGCATCTTTGGTTTGAAGCTTTTAATGCTCATAACCTTGAAAAATTATTGTCGTTATACGATGACGAGGCTGAGCATTTTAGTCCAAAATTAAAAATCCGTCATCCGGAAACGAATGGTTTAGTTACAGGGAAAGAAGCTTTACGAACATGGTGGCAGGATGCTTTTGACCGGTTACCTACCTTGCATTATAAAGTAACTTCCTTAACTTCAAACTCTGACAGAGTTTTTATGGAATATATTCGAACGGTTGCCAACGAAGACAATATGCTAGTGGCAGAAGTTCTAGAAATCAAGGAAGGAAAAATCATTGCCTCCAGAGTTTATCACGGCTAATTATAAAGTAACGATTAAAATCTGAAACAAATCATAATCACTATTGACTAATAAAAATCAACCAAAAATATACACATGAAAAACTTATATTCTTTTTCGGCTATGCTTTGCTTGTCGTTATTATTTGTAAACTGTAAATCAGAGAAAAAAACACAAGATTTTAAATCCATTACCGATGCGTATTTTAAAGAAAAAAACGAATTAAATCCACTGGATGCAACTCAGAATGACCAACATGATTATGATGATCAATTGGTATTTGAAATGACCGATTCGTATCGTAAAAAGAAAAATGCTTTTTATGAAAAATACTTAACCGAGTTAAAAAGTGTTGATACAACACAATTATCAGAAGAGGAAAAAAACAGCTACGAAATCATTAAATGGGAATCGGAAGTTGGTACTGGTATCTTAAAACAAAATGGTAATTTAACGCCTATTGAACAATTTGATGGAACCCACATCACCATGGGTCAATTCGCCAGTGCCGAAAGTGCGCAACCTTTTAAAACAGAAAGCGATTATAAAAAATTCTTGAAAAGAATGAATTTGTATTCCGTTTGGGTTGACTCGGCTATGGTGTATATGAAAAAAGGAATGGCTCTAAAAGTGGTCTTACCAAAAGCATTGGCTGAGAAAGTTGTCCCACAATTTGAGGATATGATTACTCCCAAAGTAGAAGATAATTTATTCTATTCTAGCTGTAAAAAATTCCCAGCCGATTTCACAGAAGAACAAAAAAGCAGCTTATCCAAAGAATATGCAGCGACTATCAATGAGAAGTTGATACCACAGTTTCAAAAATTGGTGACCTTCATGAAAACCGAATATGTTCCAGCATGCAGAAGCACTAGCGGCATTGGTAGTTTAACTGGCGGAAATGAGCTATACAAAGCCTTAGTAAAACAATGGACGACTACCGAAAAAACTCCAGCAGAAATTCATGAATTAGGTTTAAAAGAAGTGGCTTTGCTTAATTCTGAAATGGAAAAAGTAAAAAATGAAGTCGGTTTTAAAGGAACTTTGAAAGAATTTTTAAACGATGTTAGAACCAAAAAAGAACTAAGACCATTTACTGATCCTCAACAAGTAATGGATAATTTTGAAAGAATATACAAAACTATAAAACCCAATGTAGACAAGTTATTCTCTTTACAACCCAAAACACCTTTCCGAATCAAAAGAACTGAAGCATTTAGAGAAAAAACAGCTAGTGCCGAATACATGCAAGGTTCAGCTGATGGAAGTAGACCCGGTACTTTTTATGTGCCTATTCCAGATGTGAAGAACTATAATGTTTTGGAAGATGAAGATTTATTCTTGCACGAGGCTATTCCGGGTCATCACTTCCAAATTTCATTGCAACAAGAAAGCAAAACCTTACCTGATTTCAGAAAGTTCAATTGGTTTGGTGCCTATGGCGAAGGCTGGGCATTGTACTGCGAAAGTTTAGGGAAAGAATTAGGCTTGTATAAAGACCCATATCAATACTTGGGGATGTTGAATGACGAAATGCACCGAGCCATACGATTAGTGGTTGACACAGGCATACATAGTAAAGGTTGGACACGCGAACAAGCTATACAATATTCCTTAGACAATGAAGCCGAAACCGAAGCTAGCATTACTTCAGAAATTGAGCGTTATATGGCTATTCCAGGGCAAGCCTTGTCATACAAAATTGGGCAATTGAAAATCTTAGAATTACGTCAAAAAGCCAAAGACAAGATGAAAGACAAGTTCGATATCAAAGTCTTCCACCAAAAAGTATTGGAATCGGGAGTATTACCATTAGAGTTACTAGAAAAGAAAATCAACAATTGGATTGCTACAGGAAAATAAATAAAAGAAAAAGCCTCTCGATATTGAGAGGCTTTTTTAATTGGCTATGTTGGTTTCCCTACTTTTAAAATCTATTGGTTTACCATCAACATCAAAAAACTCATAGTGGTATTTAAGTCTACCATCTATTTCATCAATCTTTACTAGCATTTGGTAAAACCCTTGACTCCATTCGATAATCAAATGGTATTCATAGTCGCCAGTTCCAAAACTGCCTGGAAGGTTACTCGTGTAGATTAATTTTTTTGATTTTAAATTAAGGGTATTGACTTCAATGTTTTCATAAACGCCTAATTCTTCGCTATCTACTTTTTTGCCTGTGTAATCAACATTAGCGGAAGCTGATGTCTTTTTCTTTTTCTCTTTGTTTCGGTTGTAGTCATCTTTTATAGAAAAAATAACATCCTTTAAAGAGTTCTTTCCAGCATTTAATAAATAGAACCTAACTTGATGATGATACATCAATCTATGCACTTTTTTGTGCCCTTCGTCGTGGGGATTTCCTTCGCTCAAATCGGTATCAACGATTTCGATGATAGGCATGTTTTGCCCCATGGCATACGTCATTGTTTGCGATTTTAAACTCTTAAGCTTTTGCTCGTTTTCGGAAACAATTTTATCTTTTTCCAGAATTTCAGCATGAAGGACTTCTATTTGCTTAATGGCTTCATCTAGTTCATTTTGCTTATCCGCAGAAAGTGCACTGGAACTGTTTTTAGTTAGCAAATAAACAGACAATGCTAAAAAAACAAATCCAAAAATTGCCAATAACGCAGTCATCATAAGCCGGTTCCCTTTCATTTAAATAAAATAAATTCTTGTTTGAATTACTGCAGTAAAAATAACTGCATTTCCTTAGGTTAAGAAGGTTTTTACTAATAAACTTTAAACATTTTATTAACCAAATTGTTGAAAATGAAAAAGCTCTAACTTTCGTCAGAGCTTTTCAGTGCGGGTAATAGGACTCGAACCTACACGCCTTGCGGCACCAGATCCTAAGTCTGGCACGTCTACCAATTTCGCCATACCCGCAAATTAGTGAGTGCAAATATAATCATAACTTCAAACTTTCAAAGGAAAACATTTAAAAAAATCACAAGCATTTTGTACTTTTGGTTTCTATCAAAATTAAATCCATGGACAATATAAAAAACTACGTTCAACAAAACAAAGAACGTTTTATCAATGAATTAATCGAATTATTAAAAATTCCTTCCGTAAGTGCTGATAGCGCTTATGCTCAAGATGTAATTGATACTGCCAATGCAGTAAAAGTCAGCTTGGAAAAAGCAGGTTGTAATTTCGTAGAAATTTGTGATACTCCTGGGTATCCAATTGTTTATGGAGAACACATCATCGATGCCAATTTACCTACCGTTTTAGTATATGGCCATTACGATGTACAACCACCAGACCCAATGGATTTGTGGACTTCACCTCCTTTTGAACCTGTAATCAAAACAACAGAAATTCATCCCGAAGGAGCCATTTTTGCTCGTGGTGCTTGTGACGATAAAGGTCAAATGTATATGCACGTAAAAGCATTTGAATACATGATGCAAAACAATTGTTTGCCTTGCAACGTAAAATTCATGATTGAAGGCGAAGAAGAAGTAGGTTCTAAAAGTTTAGGTTGGTTTGTAGAACGCAATCAAGAAAAATTAAGTTGTGATGTGATTTTGATATCCGATACAGGAATGATTTCTAATCAACAACCTAGCATTACTACCGGTTTACGTGGATTGAGTTATGTGGAAGTAGAAGTTACAGGACCTAATCGCGATTTACATTCTGGTTTATACGGTGGAGCAGTGGCAAATCCTATTAATGTTTTGACCAAAATGATTGCTTCTCTTCACGATGAAAACAATCACATTACCATTCCAGGATTTTACGATAAAGTAGAAGAATTGACTACAGCTGAAAGAGCCGAAATGGCCAAAGCACCATTCAATTTAGACAATTATAAAAAAGCATTAGACATAGAAGAAGTTTATGGCGAAACAGGTTATGTAACCAATGAAAGAAACTCCATTCGTCCCACTTTAGATGTTAATGGAATTTGGGGAGGTTATACTGGTGAAGGTGCTAAAACTGTAATTGCTAGTAAAGCTTATGCCAAAATCTCAATGCGATTAGTACCTAATCAAGATTGGGAAGAAATCACCGAATTGTTTTCGAAACATTTTGTAAGCATCGCACCAAAATCAGTTAAAGTTAAAGTTACTCCCCATCATGGTGGGCAAGGCTATGTAACCCCTATTGACAGTATTGGGTATCAAGCGGCTTCAAAAGCGTATACCGAAACCTTTGGTGTACCCGCTATTCCTGTTCGTTCTGGGGGAAGCATCCCTATAGTAGCGCTATTTGAAAAAGAACTAAAATCAAAAACCATCATGATGGGATTTGGTTTAGACAGTGATGCGATTCACTCTCCTAACGAACATTTTGGAGTTTTCAATTACCTAAAAGGGATAGAAACTATTCCGTTGTTTTACAAGTATTTTGTGGAATTGAGTAAATAAGAATCGCTCTTTTAAATTCATGCTGATAAACGTATCAATTCGTCCTGATGAATTTTTGCCTTGTTGACTATGATTATCAATTCTATTATAACCTGCTCTAATCAAGCAGGTTTTTTTGTTAAAAATCAACCTCTTACAATAAACTTAATTTTTTGGCGTTATATTTGTGTAATCATCATCAATCAAAATTAATCAATCATGTTAAAACGTTTCTTCCTCCTGTGTTCAGGTGTCGATAGTGACATTGTGAACACTTGTTCCAACGGCGAACAAAACAAGTATGCTGGCATTGGTGCCACTGTTTTCTTTACAGCCCTTATGGCATTTATCGCCAGTAGTTATGCGCTCTACACCGTTTTTGACAATCCCTATATTGCTATTGCCTTCGGAATAGTTTGGGGGTTTTTAATTTTCAATTTGGATAGATTCATTGTTTCCACCATCAAAAAAAGAGATAATTTTCTAGACGAATTGATTCAAGCATCTCCGAGAATTGTATTAGCAATCATCATCGCTATAGTAATTTCGAAACCATTAGAAATTAAAATCTTCGAAAAAGAAATCAATACGGTTTTATTAAAAGAGAAAAATGATTTGGCTGTAGCCAATAAAACGCAAGTGGCTAATTATTTCAAAACCGATGTGGATAAAAACAAAGCTGAAATGGATAGTTTAAAATCTTCTATCACTAAAAAAGAAAAAGAAGTAGCTACTTTATACCAATCCTATATCACTGAAGCCGAAGGCAGTGCTGGAACTAAAAAGATTGGAAAAGGTCCAATCTACAAAGAGAAACGAATGGCTCACGATTTGGCTGTCAAACAATTGGATTCCTTAAAAATAACGAATGCTAAAATCATAGCCGAAAAAGAAAAAAGAGCCACATCATTACAAACCGATTTAGACAAAAAAGTCACAGAAACCCAACCCATCATTGACAGTTTCGACGGATTGATGGCTCGTATCAATGCCTTAAACAAATTGCCTTGGTTGCCTTCTTTCTTTATAATGCTATTATTCTTAGCCATTGAAACCTCTCCTATTATTGCCAAATTATTATCACCAAAAGGCGAATTTGATTTCAAACAAGAAGACAAAGAAATGGGCATTAAAAACCTCATAGCACAAAACCGCTATCAAAGCGAATTACAAAAACAAACTGATGCCGAAATTTACGACAAAGTATATGCCGACATCAAACAAGACAAAGAATTATACGATTACAAGAAAAAAGGCGCATTAGAATTATTAAAACTCCAAGCCGATGGTTTTGTAGAAAAACAGAAAAAATCGATGTAAAAAAAAGGAAGCTACTCGGCTTCCTTTTCTAATTCTTCTCGAACCTTTTTAGTCAAACCTTTAAAAACCAAATCATAGGATTGATTGATTAATTCGCATATCATTTTATCGGAAACATCGCTATTAAAATCAACGGTTATCCAATGCACTTTACTCATGTGATATCCTGGATTAATGGCTTCATATTGTGCGCATAGTTCCGCATTATTTTCTGGAGTTCCTTTAAGATTTAAAGCGGGAGTTCCTTTTTCCCATTCCTTTAGAGAAGTCAAGCAAAACATTTTTCCACCCAACTTAAAAACCAAAGTGTCTTCATCAAAAGGGAAATGTTCTGTCACTGCTTTTTTGGAAAGACAGAACTCATATAATTGCTGGATGTTCATATCTTACTGTTTATTACTTCATTGCTTGACCAAAAGTCAATAAAGTGCCATTGGGATCAAGTATAGCAAACTCTTTCTGATGCCAGGATTTGTTTTCTAAAGCCCCATTTGGATGAATTTTTGCACCTGATTTTTGTATTTCCTGATAATACTTCTCAATTTCATTATCAATCCTTAGATAAATCATAAAATTAGACTTTTCGGGAACTAATTCGTGAAAGGAAAAAAAATGCAATTCAACATTGTTTTGACTCACTATAAAATAATCTCCATAATCTGAAATCAACTCAAAACCAAGCTGATTGACATAAAAATTAACGGTCTTTTGCTTATCTATAAAGGGTAGTTTTGGTATTACAGCTGTGATCATATTGCTATTATTTTATAACCTTTTCCATCATTTTCTCTGGATGTGCCAAGGGTGTAAATCCAAATTTCTCATATAAAAAATGGGCGTCAGAGGTAGCCAATCGCCATATTTTTACTTGTTGTAATTGTGGTTCCTTCATCATGGCCTCAATTAAAATAGAAGAATAGCCTTTCCCACGATGGTTGGAATCAATAAAAACATCCATCAAATAAGCGAAAACTACATAATCGGTAACGACTCTAGCAAAACCAATTTGTTTATCATCCAGATATATTCCGAAGCAAAAAGAAGCATCAATGGTGGTTTGTACTTCATCAATCGTTCTCCCAGCTGCCCAATAAATATCCTTTAAAAAGTTTTGGATAAACGGAACATCAAGTTTGCTTTTATCTGTGGAAACAACAATCATAACTGATATAAAACTGGTTTACTAGGTGATGCATCATTTTCAAAAGAAGTAATTTGTATATTCAAAATATAACTTCCGTCTTTAACCTCATCATCCACAAAAATCATTTCAGTAATCGTACAATCCAATCGCGCATCTGTATTGAGATTGACCGTATCCTTTACATTCCAAAACGCTTTGTGTGCCAATAGTTTCCCTTCATCTTCTTCCCTATCCACACTTGGTAAGTCAATCAGCAAATGTTTGATACCGCTTTCACATATGAAAGTCGCTGCTTCTTCAAGCAAATATGGCGGATTAGTTTTCGAATAATTTTTATGTTTTTTGCTTTCCAAATTCGGTAAAGATCTGATGATAATGGCTTCGGGAGTTTTACCATTTAAAGCAATTTCAATTTGTTCTTTATTAATAATCAAATCTCCATTTATGCTTGCTGGTTCAATTGAAATCAATTCGGCCAAAAAGAAAAACTGTTTCAGGCATTGATTGATGCTGTAAAATTCTTTAGTAATGTGTCCCAAACATTCGGTATGTGTCCCATGTCCGTGAGGATTGAAGAATATATTGTTGAAATTCGTCGAGCTGCCTTTCGAAACTTTGCCAATCCAGTCGCCAAATTTTACGGGTTCAATAACTGGTTTTTCAATATACCAGGCAATTGGGTTAGCATCAGTATTGGTTAATGGAATCGAAATATCAATAGGTTTTGATAAGTTGATTTCAAATGTAGAATTAATAATAGCTTTCAAGTAAAATGATTTTATTCCAAATTTAGCAAAAACAAATCACTTGCAATCCCGTCACCCAAAAACTTCCCACTTTTGGTTGTTCGTAAAATGTTGTCATCTATAAACAGTAAACGATCTTCAATATACTTTGAAGCTTGTTGATTGAGATAATCCAAATACATTGTGCCAAATTCCTGTTCAATCCTATCCAAAGAAACACCCCAAATGGTTCTCAAACCTGTCATAATATATTCATTGTAACGGTCGGTCTTGGTTAGCGTTTCGGTTTCTGAGGGCAATCTGTTTTCGGCAATTGATTTGAGATATTGTATGTTATTCGAAACATTCCAACTTCTTGAAATCCCATCATAACTATGAGCTGAGGGTCCAATACCTATATATTTTTTGCCTAGCCAATAACTCGAATTGTTTTTGGAAAAATAATTCTCCTTTCCAAAATTAGACAGCTCATAATGTATGAATCCGTTTTCTTCAAGTTTATCTACTAGCAAATTAAAGTGTTCTTGAGCCACTTCATCATCAAGCTGAGGAATAATTCCCTTTTGAATAAAATTATGCAAAGCTGTTTTAGGCTCAACTGTCAGGGCATAACTTGAAATATGTGGAATATTATACGACAAAGCAGTCTCTATGTTCTGAAGCCATTTTTCGTTGCTCATGTTGGGCATACCATATATCAAATCAATGGTAATGTTATCAAAATACTTCGTAGCAATTGCCAAGCATTTTTTGGCTTCCGCCGAATTGTGAGCACGGTGCATCAATTTCAAATCGTCTTCAAAAAAAGACTGAATTCCGATACTTAAGCGGTTTACTTTGTTTTGTGATAATTCAATTATTCGCTCTTCTAATAAATCATCAGGATTCGCTTCTACCGTAATCTCAGGATTGTCAATAACGCTATAATTTGAATAAACTGCATCAATTAGTAATTTCAAATCTGAAACTTCCAAAATGCTAGGTGTCCCTCCTCCAAAATATATAGTTTCTACCACCTCATCTTTAAACTCATTTTTACGCATAGCAATTTCTTTGGCCAAAGCCAAAACCAACTCCTCTTTCTTCTTCATCGAAGTCGAAAAATGAAAGTCACAATAATGACAAGCCTGTTTACAGAAAGGGATATGGATGTATATGCAGCTCATTGATTTGAAAATTAATTAATTTGAAAATTTGAAAATGAAATATTAATCTTCAAATTCTCAAATCTTCAAATTATTTAATTCTGTTTTCATTCTGTTTCACAAAGGCATCCCAGCCAGAATAACTCTTGCTTCCAGTGACTTTCCCAGAATTGAAGAAATGACAAACCGCAGCCGCCAATCCATCTGTACTATCTAGGTTTTTTGGTAGTTCTTTTAAACCCAAAAGTTGTTGCAGCATTTTGGCGACTTGCTCTTTACTGGCGTTTCCGTTACCCGTAATTGCCATTTTTATTTTCTTGGGTTCGTATTCCGTAATCGGAATTTGACGCGATAACCCTGCTGCCATGGCAACCCCTTGTGCTCTTCCAAGCTTTAACATCGATTGCACATTCTTGCCAAAAAAAGGGGCTTCAATGGCAATTTCGTCGGGATGGTGCGTTTCGATAAGTTCAATGGTGCGCTCAAAAATGACTTTTAACTTAGTGTAATGGTCATCGTATTTACTCAAAATCAATTCGTTCAACTGAAGGAACTCCATTTTTTTGTTAACCACTTTAATCAATCCAAAACCCATAATGGTGGTTCCTGGGTCAATTCCTAATATGATGCGTTCGTTGGCCACTTTTTATTAATTACTTTGGTAAAAATAGGAAACAATTACGGCATTCCATAAAAAAGGCCGCTTTAAAAGCAGCCTTTTATTTATATACTATAAAAAATTATTCAATAATTATTTTCTTGGTCGTTTGACTTTCTCCATCAATAACTTTTAACAAATACACTCCTGATTGTAAATTTCCTAATTGAATGTTTTCGTTAAAGAAGCCACTATTTTGATAGCTATTAGAGTAAACAGCTCTACCTCTCATATCATAAACACCTAGTTTAATTGGGTTATTTGAAACCGAATTGAATTGAACTGTAAAGTTCCCATTATTTGGATTTGGATAAACGGCTAAATTAGTAATAGTATTAGTATCAACACTTAATGGATTTTGAATACCACAAAGTTTCAAACTCCAACTATTAATAGCACCACCGTCTTGATTGGCAGAATCTAAAACTCTCAATGTCCATATACCACTAGAATTTTGACCATTTAGTGCTGATAAAACTTGGATTGGTTTTACAACTCCAGAAATTGCCGGGTTGTTACCACAAACCAATGTTATCCCAGCATCATCAAAAGTGGCGATCGCATTATTAAGTGCTGCATTAGCACAAGGACGATTTACTAGTTGCACTTGTGTGCCAGTTGGACTTATTAAAGTTACAGTTAAATCATTTACCCAAGTATGTGATATATTTAAAATTACATCAACATCTGTAATAGTTAAAGCATCAGGAATTGTCAAAGTTGAGTTAACAGTAATATTAGCGGTTGTACCAATGGTAATAGGCACATTCGCCGATGCAGTCGTATTGCAAATTTCATTTCCTGTTGTAAATTGGAAAGCATCACTTAAAACTCCTGAACAGGAACCATTTTTAGGTTTAATTCTCCAATAATAATCCGTAAGATTGGCCAATCCAGTTACAGCATAACTATTGGTGATGGCAGTACCTGATGTGAAAATATTTGTAAATGCAGCATCCGTAGCCACTTCAACATCATAAGCCGTAGCATTAGCATCAGCAGCCCAAGAAAGCGTTAAAGTAGTTGATAAGCTTGTGGCTAAATTAGCTGGAGCAGTTAAACTTGAAGTTGAAAAAGCAGCATTATACAATTGGAATTGGAATGTTAATGTTTTAACGATAGAACCAGCAGTTGCTGTTACTGTTATTGGATACAACCCTGGCGTAACCGCTGCAGTGTTGCTAATAGTCATCGTTACAATTCCAGTAGCATTAATTGGATTGGTTGAAAAAGTTACTATGGAACCAGCTGGTTGACCTGAAACTGTAAACTGAGTGTCAGAAGAAAATCCTTGATAGGTGGTAAACTGTATATCTTTTGAAACATCAATTCCTGTACAAGTTTGTATCGATGTACCGCCAATTCCAGAAATTGTAAAATCGGTTAAAGGCTCAGAAATAGTAAAGTTAGTATTCGAAATATCATAAAAAATATGGTTATAACCTTTGACCATGATACGGTTTGTAGTTCCAATGTTATTAGGAATTGTTATGGTTTCAAAACCATCGTTAGGAACATTTGATGCTAATAAAATAGGATAGGTATATCCACCATCTGTTGACAAATAAATATCTACTGCTGCTGCATTAACATTGTTAGCCGTTGTACCAGCAACATTCCAAGTCACATCTTGACTAGTTCCAACTGGCCAATCAACATTAGTATTTGGAGTTGTAACTAAAAAAGGTCCTGCTGTTGCATTCACTGTAACTATCATAGTGTCTGAACCTGTTTGCCCAGCACCTGCAACATTATCTCTTGCTGTCATTACAAACGTTAATGTTCTAGCAACAGAACTTAAAGCTTCAACAACAATATCCAATCCTTGTGTAGTAGAAGCATTAGCCACAACTCTTTCAATAGGTGGACAAAAACGTTGGGTTGTTGCTACCGGATTATAAGAACGCCAGTTTGGCCCTCCTGTTTTAGTTGCAGAGGCTGCACTATTGGCACCCGTTTGATTTGTTGCTGAATCATTTTGTTCCCAACAATAGGTTATAGAATCACCATTAGCATCCGTAGCGGTTCCATCTAAAATAAAAGGAGTGCTTTTTGGAATAGTATAATCAAGCCCCGCATTTACAATAGGAGCAACATTTGTTAGTGTTGTTCTAACCGGACAGGTTTTACCAACCATATTATCCTGAATTTGTTTTACACTTGCGTAAACAAAATAAGGATCCGAATGTAATTGCACATCTTGGGCAGTAATTCCAGCATAACCCATAATCGTAGATCCAGAACCTGGTTCAACGTTAACACCAGAGCCTTCAACACTGTTAGAAAAAGTATGATTTCCGCCAAATTGATGCCCCATTTCATGAGCTACATAATCGATATCAAAATTATCTCCCATCGGAATTCCATCAGCTGGTGATGTTATTCCACTACCTTTTGAACCATTGGTACAAACACATCCTATACATCCCGCGTTTCCACCACCACCAGTGGCACCAAACATGTGTCCAATATCATAATTAGCTTCGCCAATAATACTAGTTAAAGTGCTCTGTAATTGTCCATTCCAACTTCCCATTGTCGTATAAGGATCAGTAGCTGCATTGGTGTAAATTACACTTGCATTATTATCAATAATATTCATGTGTATTGCTAAATCTATTTCAAATACACCATTTACTCTTGTCATTGTAGCATTCATAGCAGCTAATGCATTTGCTACTGTACCTCCAAAATAGGTTGTATATTCTCCATTACAGGACAATGCCAATCTAAAAACCAATAATTCTCCTGAGCTTGACAATGTTGATACATTAGTGCCTTTTGCTAATTGCTTTGATAAAACAACATCTTCTGTTGAACAAACAAAAGGAAGAGAACCTTTATTTCTGGAAGACTCAAAAACAGCATAAATACTGCCGTCCTCAGAATAAGGCTCAATAAACTCATTGTGCCTGTCTCCTCTTAAAATCATAGCTTGAAAACCTTTTGGGTCAATACTAAATCTAATGGTAGCCGTTTTATCATCTAAACCTTGTCCAACATAAGATTTTATATTTGGAAATTGAGCTTGCAAGGCTGGTGCAAAATTCGAAAACTCAAACACCTGAAATCGCTCTAAATTTCCACTTTTATTTGGGACTGTAATAACTATATTTGAAGAATTGCTGTTTAGTCTTTGCGGAGCATTTTTTACCGTTTCAACTAAGTTTCCAATGTTCAATTGATACAATTGAAACTCATTTGGAAAACTTAATCTAGAAACATTTTTATTTTTAACTATGGCCCTAGAAGTAGATACTTTAGTCCAGTTTTTTGACTGTGCAAATAACACAGTATTTAGTAATAAAACTAAAATTAATAGTAGTGGTTTT
>CANJDA010000034.1 GCA_947472705.1 Flavobacteriaceae bacterium | reverse complement strand
GTTTCCTGAATACGTATAGCTGTCTACGGTTACGGTAACTGTTGGAGTAGCGGTAGTAATGGTAAAGGTAGTAGCTGTTGAACTTGCTTCACCATAATTTTCATCAGCTTCCACTGAAGCAATTACTGTATATGCACCTGCATCTGTTGGTAGTGTAGCACTAGGCCCATAGGTAGTTTCCCCTGTTCCTGAATAACTGAATGTATACGATGTGCCTGTTCCGGTATTGGTAGCTTCTGTTGGCCCTTGCGGGCTTCCTGAATACGTATAGCTGTCTACGGTTACGGTAACTATTGGTGTGGCTGTTCCAACTGTTAATGTTCCGTTGGTATAAGTAATGCTATAATTGGAAGCAGTAAAGGTGCCGCCTGTAGCTGCTGATGGCACTATGTTGTATGAACCAACCGCTGCTGTATTTACAGCACCTGTACTGGCAATGGTAATACTTCCAATGGTGTCACTGTTTAGCAGACCACTACTGGTAAAGTTGGCTGAACTTGCACCGGTGGTGAATGTTTGACCGTAAGTTTTGCTGCCGTTGTTGGCAGTGATGGTTAATGAAGCTGCTGTTACACTTAAAGTATTAGTAACATAACTAATCGTATAATTACTTAAGGTAGCTGTTCCACTTGTTTTTACAAAGACACTTGGTGACACAGCTCCTGTATAAGTACCTACTGCAGATGTAGCGGTGTTACCACTAGTATAAGCAAGGGTTATTGTTCCTGCTAAAGTTTCGGAATTTTGCATTCCCGTAACACTCAATGGTGATGCTCCTGCTCCAGGAGTTAAGGTAGCTCCGTAAACATGAGTGGCTGTGTTTGCCGTCACTGTTAAGGCCGCTGTTCCTACTGTTAAAGTACCGTTGGTATAACTAATACTATAATTGGAAGCAGTAAAGGTACCTCCGGTTGCTGCCGATGGCACTATATTGTATGAACCAACCGCTGCTGTATTAACAGCACCTGTGCTTGCCAGGGTGATTGTCCCAATAGTTTCACTATTCTGCAATCCACTTGATGTAAAGGCTGTTGACCCTGAACCTACCGTATATGTTTGTCCATAAGTCTTACTACCATTACTGGCTGTAATTGTTAATGCAGCGGTTCCTACTGTTAAAGTTCCGTTAGTATAGGTAATGCTATAATTAGAAGCAGTAAAGGTACCTCCTGTAGCTGCTGATGGCACTATGTTGTATGAACCAACCGCTGCTGTATTTACAGCACCTGTACTGGCCAGGGTGATTGTCCCTATAGTTTCACTATTCTGCAATCCACTTGATGTAAAGGCTGTTGACCCTGAACCTACCGTGTACGTTTGTCCGTATGTCTTACTGCCGTTAGTAGCCGTTATCGTTAAGGATTTGGTATTCACAGTATAACTTAAAGTAGCAGAACCTGTTCCACTGGCATTAGTTGCTGATATAGAAAAGGAGTAAGTCCCTGCAGCAGTTGTTGACGCTATGGTTATAACACCGGTTGTTGTATTTACCGACATACCTGTAGGCAATCCGGAAGCATTATAACTTGTTGGTGTATTGGAAGCTGTAATGGTATAAGTAGCTCCTGTTCCATAAGTTGTACTTGATGTAGTTGTACTTGAAATAACAGGCGCTGGGGTTGGAACAACCTCACCGTTACTCAATTGCACTGCACCAGGAGCATATCCAGTAAAACTAAATTTTGCCAACTGTGCTGATGTTAAACCACTACTGTTAGTTCCAATTATTATATTACCTGCCGTACCAAGTGAACCGCCTGTGCCTGCCCATCCATTTATAGTTAATAATGTGCCTGCCCAAGTAACTCCATTACTTGCAGAGAAAGCCATTGTATGTGCTGTTGTTCCAAGTGCAAAAGTAGAATTAGCACTTAATGTTAAAGTACCCATAGTATCAGAATAGCCAGTAGACGTTCCTGTTTTAAAAGTTCCGCCATTTAAAACTAAATTAGAATTATTAGCAAAAACGTTATTATTCCCAAGACTAGTAATACCAGCAGTTATAGTGGTTGCACCAGAATAGGTATTTGTTCCGGAAAAAGTAACATTCCCCGGACCGTCATCCGTCATAGACCCTGTCCCGATGCTTATCGCTCCGGTTACATTAACATTTCCTATACCTCCTAAAAACAAATTTGTATTAGTTCCTGTGATAGCCCCCATGCTGAGTGTAGAACTAGCATCCGCATTGATTCTAACCGGAGTGGAAGCTAATGTAATTGTACCTCCCCATGTATTGGTTGAGTTACCTGTACCAACACTTCTTAAAGCACCATCACTCGAAATTCCGGTGCCATTAAGGGATAAATTTTCTGCTCCTACTGTAATATTACCTTGTACTTGAAGAGCAGCTCCTGAAGATACTGTAACACCTCCAGCCACAGTTCCAGTCCCTTGATTATTCTGAATATTTAATACTCCAACAGTAACATTGGTAGCTCCTGTATAGGTGTTAGTTCCAGATAGAGTAGCTGTTCCTGCTCCGTCTTTTGTTAACGTACCACTTCCTGATGTTATGGTCCCTGATATAGTAATGTTTCCTGCTCCCCCTAGAGTAAGATTGATATTGCTTGCTGTGATGGCATTACTGGCATTCAAAGTTAATGTTCCCGAATCAGAATTAATTCTTGAAGCATTAGTGCTTAAAGTGATAGTGCCCCCCCATGTATTATTCCCACTGATATTTCGTAAAGAACCTCCTGAAAGAATACCGGTATTATTTATGGTTAACGCTTCAGCGCCAACGGTTATTCCACCCTGTAATTCCAAAACAGCTCCCGAAGATACAACAACACCTCCTGCAGTAGTTCCTGTTCCCTGTGCATTTTGGATATTTAAAACCCCAGCCGTAATGGCTGTTGCTCCTGTGTACGTATTAGTTCCTGTTAATGTTAGCTTACCAGTACCGGCCTTAGTAAGCGCTACGGTTTGACTTGTATTAGATAGTACTCCCGAAAAAGTTGAGCTCAAATTATTGGAATTACCAACAGTAATCGTCCAGGGTCCTGCAGTATTGGTTGCGTTATTTACTGTCCCATTTCCGCTTAACGAACCACAAGTAATATTTTGAGCATTAATGTCTAATGTCCCAGCAGTCATTATAAGTCCATTCGAAACAGTTGTCCCTGTTCCTGTTGTTAATGTCACTGTATTTCCTGAATTGTTTATCGTCAATTGGTTTACTGTAGCCGGTAAACCTAAAGTAGCTTGGTTTGCGGCGCCATTAAATTCATAATTGGCCCCCGCATCAAATGTAGCGGTTGCATTTCCTCCTCCTGTTTTCTCTACTGAGCAATTGGTACCCAATAGACCAGTTGTATTAGCTGACTTCAATGTAGCACTTGCTCCAAGAGTAAATTTATTTGCTATATTATTGACGGCTAAGGAAATCTTTGCGGTACCTGCAAGAATTATTGATCCTAAAACATTAAATTCAGAGGAATTACTATTTTTACCCGATACTGTAATTACAATAGCTGAATTAATAGTAGCGGTACTTCCGGATACTATGTTAAAAATAACTGCTGTTCCTGAACCAGAAGCTGAACCAATAGTAATACTAGTTGTAAACGTTACTGATTGTCCCGATATCGTATTAAAAATATCGCCGGCAGTAGTAAAGTTAGTAGCTGCAGTTCCTCCTCCGGCACCTGTAGCATCAGTTTTCCAACTTGCAGGTGAACTAGCACTAGCGACATTGGCATTTTGTAAATAATAAGTAGCAGCATTTAATTTGGCAAATAGTAGCAAAAAAAAAGCAAAGGATAAAATACATTTCTTCCTAATTTCTGGATAAAATAAATTTGTCTTCATGATTAATGAGTTAGATTTTGGGGTTTTGATAAAACAAATATCTATATTGGATGAAACACAAAGCAGCAAAATGGGTCAAAATACCAAAAAATGTAGCTGAATGGACGTAATAAATAGATTAAAAGTTTTTTAACCGTTTAAATACATGTTTGATAAACAAAAAAATAATAGAATTGCTTAAGGAAAACGTATTTAAAATAGGAAGAGTATTTGGGTTACTATATTGATACTGAAAAATCAAAAACTAGGTGCTTCCTTCAACGTATCACATGACAATACTTATACATTAATAAAAATTAAAGCACCAATTAGACATGGTTTGATTACTACTTTTAAGGAAAAAAAATAAACTTATTTAAGATTTTCTAACATCTCTACGGTCATTGATGCCAAATCAAACTGATGCTTCCAGTTCCAATCTTGACGTGCACAACTATCATCTATAGACGCCGGCCAGCTATCGGCAATCTTTTGACGGAAATCGGGTTTATAAGTAATAGTAAATTTTGGAATGTGATTTTTAATTTCGGTAGCAATTTCATTTGGGGTAAAACTTACTCCTGACAAATTATAAGAAGAGCGAATTTTAATGGCTTCTTTCGGCGCTTGCATAATTTCAACAGTAGCCCGAATGGCATCATCCATATACATCATAGGCAAAGCGGTTTCTTCCGAAAGGAAACACTCATACTTACCGTCTTTCAATGCTTTGTGATAAATATCAACTGCATAATCAGTAGTTCCACCGCCAGGTTCGGTTGACCAGCTAATTAAACCTGGATAGCGAATGCTTCTCACGTCTACACCATAAATATTATGGTAATATTCACACCATCTTTCCCCAGTTTGTTTGCTAATGCCATAAACGGTTGTTGGTTCCATGATAGTATATTGTGGAGTATTGTCTCTTGGTGTTGTAGGACCAAAAACGGCAATGCTTGAAGGCCAAAATATTTTTTTAATTTTCTTGGCTTTCGCCAAATTCAAAACATGAAACAAAGAATTCATATTTAAATCCCAAGCAAAAGCTGGATTCTTTTCTGCAGTAGCCGATAGTAATGCTGCCATCAGATAAATATCTGTAATTTGATATTGTTCTACTAAATGCTCAATTTGATTAAAATCAAGTGCATTTACTACTTCAAATATCCCTTCATTTACAATGTCAATATTCAGTTTTCGGATATCAGAAGCAATGACATTATCAATTCCATAAATGCTTCTCAGTTTCTTGGTTAGCTCGGTTCCTATTTGCCCACAAGCGCCAATAATTAAGATTTTTGTGTTCATGTAAAAGTTTGTTTGTCCGACAAAGATACTGTTTTCAAAAATGAACAGGCAGATTAATAAGCGCTTCTTTTTTAACAAAATTATCATTCGTTTAACGCCTTCTTGCCAAAGTTTCCTTTTACCTTTGTACCTTTGAAACTTAATTTTTTTAAATGAAAACAGTTTTTCCTACCTTACTTTTAATAGTGCTGTGTCTTACTTCTTGCCAAGAAGACCCAAAACTTCGCGCTTTAGAACAAGAGAAGGAAGCACAAAAAAGAGAAGTCATTTTCAACAGTATTAACAAGGGTTGGAATTTTAATGCACAACCTATTAACGCAACCTCACGTTCATTAATCAACAGTTGGAACGAATGGCGTATTTTTTTAACAGAACTAGGGCAAAAACCAAAAAGTAGTCTAGGCGCCTTTCAACAGAAAGCCAAAACACTAACCAAAAGAGCCAACGACCTAAATAACAATATTCCTGTAACCTATAATTTACCCCAAGTCAAAAGTCGGATTGATGCTATAGTGACCAAAATAAATTCAATTAACTTATACATTCACCTCAATCAAATTCCCGATATAAAAGTAACACAATTGGTACAAGAAACCAATGTGGAGCTTGATGCATTTCAAAAAGAATTAGATGAAATTGTAGTCAAAAAACAAATCAAAATGGAAGAGGGAGAAAGCGATATGATACAAATGTTGGACACAACAAGAGCCATTCCAACCAACAATCCCAATATAAAAATCGATAAATAAGCTTTGAGCCAAACCTCTTTATATAACTCTTATCTGCATTCGGCGAAAGTCAAACAAATTGTGGAGGCGATTGAATTGCCTTTGAGTAAAACTCAACTTAAAGGGCTTTCGGGTTCTGCTTTGTCTTTTGTTTTTCAAGCTATATTTAAGAAAAGCGAAAAACCTTTTCTACTCATTTTAAACGAAAAGGAAGAAGCCGCCTATATTCTTAATGATTTAGAACAAATGATTGGCGCCAATGATGTGCTATTTTACCCAAGCTCTTATCGTCGCCCATACCAAATTGAAGAAACCGATAATGCCAACGTGCTGTTGCGCTCGGAAGTATTGAATCGAATAAATTCTAGAAAAAAACCCGCTGTAATTGTTACTTATCCTGAAGCGCTTTTTGAAAAAGTTGTGACGCGAAAAGAACTCGACAAAAACACCTTGAAAGTTGCTGTTGGCGATAATGTTTCGATTGATTTTATCAACGAAGTTTTATTCGAATACGAATTCAAACGCGTCGATTTTATTACTGAACCTGGAGAGTTTTCGGTTCGTGGCGGAATCCTAGATGTGTTCTCGTTTTCCAATGACAATCCGTATCGTATCGAGTTTTTTGGGAACGAAGTCGATAGCATTAGAACCTTTGATGTAGAGACTCAATTATCGGTAGAAAAGCAAAACAAGATTACCATTATTCCCAATTTGGAAAATAAATTCATTAAAGAAAACCGTGAAAGTTTCCTTGATTATATTAGTGATAAAACGGTTTTGTGTATTGAGAATACCGAGTTTCTTACGTCGCAATTGGACAAACTTTTTAGCAAAGCCATAGAAACTTTTGATAAGCTTTCTAAAGAAGTCAAACATGCTGCTCCCGAACATTTGTTTTTGAATCAGGAAGGATTTTTGCGCAAAGCTTTAGACTTTTCCATCATCGAATTATCGAATAAACCGTTGTTTAAAACAACAAAATCTTTTGAATATCATATACAGCCTCAGCCTTCTTTTAACAAACAATTTGATTTGTTATTGAACAATTTGAGCGACAATCATTTTCACGGCTATACCAATTATTTATTTTGTTCGAATGAAGGACAAGCCAATCGTTTTCACGATATTTTCGAAAGTTTAGACGAAGCCAATCACGAGAATGTTCGCAAGCAATATCATACTATTGTATCGTCATTGTACCAAGGCTTCATCGATGAAGAAAATCAAATAGCTTGCTATACCGACCATCAAATTTTTGAACGGCACCATAAATTCAGCATAAAAAACGGCTATTCTAAAAAGCAAACGCTTACGTTAAAAGAATTAAATTCGTTGTCCGTTGGCGATTATGTTACGCATATTGATCATGGTATTGGGAAGTTTGGTGGCTTACAAAAAATTCAAGTAGAAGGAAAGACACAAGAAGCCATAAAACTGGTGTATGCCGATAATGACATCGTGTATGTAAGCATTCATTCGTTGCATAAAATCTCGAAATACAACGGCAAAGACGGTACACCGCCAAAGATATACAAACTTGGCTCCAATGCTTGGAAGGTTTTAAAACAAAAAACCAAAGCACGTGTTAAGCATATTGCCTTTAACCTAATTCAATTGTACGCCAAACGACGATTGGAAAAAGGATTCCAATTTGCACCGGATAGTTATTTGCAAAAAGAATTAGAAAGCTCATTTATTTATGAAGATACGCCCGACCAAATTACGGCTACCCAAGATGTCAAAGCCGATATGGAAAAAGACCGCCCTATGGACCGATTGGTTTGTGGAGATGTAGGTTTTGGAAAAACGGAAGTCGCTATTCGCGCCGCATTTAAAGCGGTGGATAATAGTAAACAAGTGGCAATTTTAGTTCCAACAACTATTTTAGCCTACCAACATTACCGAACTTTTACCGAACGATTGAAAGAAATGCCGGTTCGCGTTGGGTATTTAAATAGGTTTCGAACGGCTAAACAAAAAGCACAAACGTTGGAAGAATTAGCTTCTGGTAAGCTCGATATTATTATTGGTACACACCAATTGGTCAACAAAAATGTAGTCTTCAAAGATTTAGGCTTGTTGATTGTTGACGAAGAACAAAAGTTTGGTGTTAATGTAAAAGACAAACTTAAAACTATTGCGGCTAATGTTGACACACTAACTTTAACCGCCACCCCTATTCCGAGAACCTTGCAGTTTTCGTTAATGGCTGCTCGTGATTTGTCTGTTATCACAACAGCGCCGCCCAATCGTTATCCTATCGAATCCCAAGTGGTGGGCTTTAATGAAGAACTGATTCGCGATGCGATTTCATATGAAATTCAAAGAAACGGCCAAGTGTTCTTTATCAATAACCGCATTGAAAATATTAAAGAGATTGCGGGTATGATTCAGCGACTAGTTCCCGATGCACGTGTGGGTATTGGTCATGGTCAAATGGAAGGCACTAAACTGGAAGAGCTTATGCTGGGTTTTATGAATGGCGATTTTGATGTGTTGGTAGCCACTACCATTATTGAAAGCGGATTAGATGTGCCAAATGCTAACACTATATTCATCAACAATGCTAATAATTTTGGCTTGTCAGATTTGCATCAAATGCGAGGTCGTGTGGGAAGAAGTAATAAGAAAGCCTTCTGTTATTTTATTTGTCCACCTTATTCTGCTATGACGGATGATGCGCGAAAACGAATACAAGCTTTAGAACAATTCAGCGAATTAGGTAGTGGCTTTAACATTGCCATGAAAGATTTAGAGATTCGTGGTGCGGGAGATTTATTGGGTGGAGAGCAAAGTGGTTTCATTAATGAAATTGGGTTTGAAACCTATCAAAAAATCATGAACGAAGCCATTGAAGAGTTAAAAGAAAACGAATTCAAAGACTTATATGAAGATGGCGTTGAAGACGAAAACAAAGAATATGTAAAAGAGTTACAGATTGATACCGACTTTGAATTGCTCTTCCCCGATGAATATATTAACAACATTTCGGAACGATTGAATTTGTATAACGAACTCGGAACTATCAAAGATGAAGCAGGGTTATTAGCGTATGAAACCAAATTAATTGACCGTTTTGGTGCGCTACCTAAAGAAGCCAAAGCCTTATTAAACAGTATTCGTATCAAATGGATTGCCACCCAAATGGGAATCGAGCGAATCGTCATGAAACAAGGCAAACTGATAGGTTATTTTGTTTCCGACCAACAATCGGCGTATTACAACTCTAAACAATTCAGACACATGTTGCAGTTTGTACAACAACACGGCAATATCTGCAAAATGAAAGAGAAGGAAACCAAAAACGGTTTAAGGTTGTTGCTCACTTTTGATAATGTGAAGTCTATTTCCAAAGCGTTGGAATATATGGAGTTGATGAAACAATAAAGCATCCTTCGGTAGAGGCTAAATTCCTAAAGAAAAATCCAAAAAACTGTTAGGAAACACCCTTTCACCTATAGGAAATGGTGTAAAACCTATAGGAAATAGCATAAAACCTATGGGAAAATCCAAAAAACTGTTGGGAAACACCCTTTCACCTATAGGAAATGGTGTAAAACCTATAGGAAATTCTAAAAAACTTTTGGGAAATCATCCAAATCATTGGAGTATAATGGGACAACATATGTGTAAAGCTCAAAAACATTGATGCAGGAGTGCAAAATAGTGTTGCAATTACCTTTTAAAATAAAAAAAGCCACTCTATTGAAGTGGCTTTTAGTTTATGGATATGGTGATATTACATTTTCAAAACCTTGAAATTAGCTTCTTTATCATTGAATTTCAATTTAAAGAAATAGGTTCCTGATGCAAATTTGGAAAGATCAACATTAGAGTTTAGTTCATTTAGTTTTTGACTAAATAATAATTGACCTTCTATGTTATAAACGGTGATTTCAGTAATAACATCTTTAGAGGTAATAGTAACTTTGCCTGAAGTTGGATTAGGATAATAGCTAAAATCTAGGAAGTCATTACTTTCTTCTCCCAATGTTCCAGTACAAGTGATTGAAGCATTCCATCCAGCCGCTGTAACCCCTTCATCCGATACAAATTTAAAAGTTAATGATCCTTCAGCAGATGTAGAATTAAAAGGACTAGGTATTGAGGCTCCTGTCAATCCGCCTAATGTCAAATCGTTATTAAACTCTGTTGGGCCATTATAAATGTATAAGTAATCATAATTGGCTTCAAGATTAAAACTTGAAAAAGTAACTTTTAATTTTAATCCTGAATTATAAGGAGTCATAGTTCTTACCCAAGTTTGATTGTTTGTATATTGTCCAGATGTACCTCCTGTATCAGTAAATGAAACTCCCGCACAGAAATTTGAGGAAGTAGTAGCAAAAATCTTTTCTCTATTTGTTGGAACAATATCAACACACAAAGGTCTTATTCTAACAACATAATAAGTATTAGCATTTAACCCAGCAGCCAAATAATTATTAGTATCTACTGTAACCCAATTTAATGTTGATGAAGAAAAAGGGGTTACAGAAATTTCCCAAGAAGTACTAACATCATCTGTCCAAGATATAATTGCAGAAGATGGGGTTATGCTATCTACACTAATATCAGCAACCGTATTAATACATGTGTTGATACAATCTGTACTCAAACAAGTTGATGCGTTTACAGTATCTAAAATTAATTGTGCAGGTTGAGGACCAAAACCATTATTAAAATTAATTCCAACTCCATTAACTAAGTGGCAATAACTCATAATTGTCCCCTTTTCTGCTGCAGATGGAATTGGGCCTTGAGCGCAATTACCTTCATTGTAACCCGCTTGTTGTCCGCAACCATCAATTACAGTATTATCACCATTCCAATAACATCCATGAGTGTGAGGAGAACCAAAAAGATGCCCTAATTCGTGTGAGATAACCTGAATAGTCCATGAATAAGTGGGTACTGTAGAATAGGTATAATCAACATCTGAATAACAATAATTGCTTTGAGAGCAAAGACCATTAATTGTAATTGCAACTCCTCCAAGTCCTCCAGGATCCTTTCCTACCAGTGCTCCTAAATCACCGTCAAAAACAGGTCTTTGTGCTCCAAATGCCTGTAAATAATCGGAAGAAGAAGTACCAATACCTTCATAAGGATCTGCTTCTGTCCAAATATATATAGATTTCAATGCCACTGAAATGCCGTCATTATCATAAAGAGTTTGGATATTATTAAAAACAGAAGTCATCCAATTTGTAGTTGTGGTGATATTGCTTGAGAAATTAGTATAAATGTTATTGTCAATTTCAAAATAAACGGTAACACATCGATCACTTAATGTATTTTTATTTGTTTTTGAATTCACTTTTGGAGTAAATGTTCCTTCTTTTACATGACAATCAAATTGATTTAGTACTTTCATTTTAGCATCTGAATACACAATATAATCAGTTTGATTGTTAGCTTTTTCTAATTTACCTATTACTAAGTTTCCTAATTCGTTACTTGAAATAATTCCGTTGAATTCACCATTAAAAAAACTAAATGAGGAAACAGAATTAGTTTGTCCTTCTATAATTCCTCGATAGAAAACCCCTTTCTGATAAGCTATATTTCTTCCTTTATCTGTATCAACATGAAATCCTTCAGCAAATGGATTTTCTTTATAAAGTAAAACAGGTATGATTTGATTTTTATATGGAATTTCTAATTCTATATAGTCATATTTATTAGCATAAATTTCATTGACTTTAACCATATCAATAGTTGCAAGAGTAGATTCTTCTACGACTTTATCGACCTCAATATTGGTTACATTTTGTACTGGGTTTAATACTGATACTGTATTAAATTTTACGTTTAAGGTTTGCAGTTCCGCTACTCTTTTGGCTACTTTGTTTTGTGCCAGAAGAAAGGCACAATTCATAATAGCAATTAATAGTATAAATTTTTTCATAGTTATAGTTTTTTTGGTAAAGTTATTAAATCAAAGTGATTAATCATATGAATGTATTAAAGGAGCAAATTAAAAGTGGTAAAAAGCATCTTCAATATGCTCTATTTTAAATACTTCCCCTTCTTTATATAGGGCAATAATATCAAACCGAACAGAGACATCCAAGTTCTTAGTAACAATATAATCATTTATAGCTTTGACTAAAAGCTGAATTTTCTTGGGCTTAACAAAATCTTGAGGCAATCCAAATTCAATACTGGAGCGTGTTTTTACTTCAACTACGACAATTGTATTTTCCTTTTGAGCAATGATATCAATCTCGGCTTTTTGAAAAACCCAATTTGTTTCTAAAATTTCATAGCCATTTTTTTGTAGAAATTCTACTGCTAATTCTTCCCCAAGTTTACCAAGATCATTATGCTCTGCCATTTATTCAAAAACTACTTTACTCTCAGATGCTGTAACCTCTATAGTTACTTGTCTTCCAAAAATCAAAGAACGATTGTCTCTAATATGACCAGCAGGGAAATTGTATATAATTGGAATATCCAACCCTTTAACGGTGTCTTCAATAATTTCTAATGCATTTCTTCCCCAAGGGATTTCATTGTCTTTCATTTCAGTCATAGCACCAACAATAATTCCTTTTAAACCACCCAAACAACCGTTTCGTTTCAAGTTCATCATCATTCGGTCAATATGATATAAATATTCATCTAAATCTTCTATGAAAAGTATTTTATCTTCACAATCAATAGCTGAAGGGGAACCTAACAAGCTAAATAAAATAGACAAATTTCCGCCAACCAATTCTCCTTTGGCTTTGCCAATATGATTTAAAGCATCACAATCTAATTTGTATTCCAGTTTATCTCCGAACAAAGCCGCACACAATGAATTCTTAGCATCATCTGTAGCTCTTGCTATGGCAACTGGCATCGTACCATGAATAGATTCAATGCCCATTCTGTTCAAATGACTGTGCAAAACGGTGACATCACTAAATCCAATAATCCATTTTGGGTTTTGTTTAAATTTTGTAAAATCGAGTTTGTCAATAATTTTTACTGTTCCATATCCGCCACGCACACACCAAATGGCTTTGATGTTTGGATTGTCCATTTGCTCTTGAAAATCAGCAGCACGTTGGTCATCTGTCCCTGCCAATTGGTAATAATCAAGCCCAATAGTTTTGCCAATTTTAACATTCAAACCCCAACCTTCTATAAGATCTATCGTGGGTTTTAAATTGTCTTCAATATTTTTTCTTGCTGTAGAAACGATAGCAATCGTATCGCCTTTTTGTAAATACGGAGGTGTAATCATCTTTTTTTGAGAATAAGAAGAAATGGTGATTAAAGAAATAAAAATAAAAAGCTTTCGCATTAATCCTTAATTGACTGTTTCAAAAGTAAACAAATCCCAAAATTAATTCGAGTTTTCATGGCTAAAAAGTTATTTTTGTTCTCTATTTGAAAAGAACATGTTAGAAAACCCAAAAAGATATACTATTACAGCGGCATTGCCTTATACCAATGGGCCAATTCATATCGGACATTTGGCCGGAGTTTATGTGCCGTCTGATATTTACGCACGCTATTTACGCTTGCAAGGAAAAGATGTTGCTTTCATTTGCGGTAGCGATGAACACGGAGTAGCCATTTCGATGAAAGCCAAAAAAGAAGGTATTACACCACAACAAGTAATTGATAAATACGACGGAATTATTCGTAAATCATTCCTTGATTTTGGGATTTCATTTGATAATTATTCGAGAACTTCGTCCCAAATTCATCACGACACAGCTCAGGATTTTTTCAAAAAATTATACGACAAAGGTGATTTTATTGAAGAAGAAACACAACAACTTTTTGATGTAAAAGCCAACCAATTTTTAGCCGATAGATTTGTGATGGGCACTTGCCCCAAATGTGACAATCCTGAAGCTTATGGTGATCAATGCGAACGTTGTGGTTCGACATGGAATGCCACCGATTTGATTTATCCTAAATCTACGATTACAGGAGATACTCCAATTTTAAAATCAACTAAGCATTGGTTTTTACCATTGGATAGATACCAAGATTTTTTAAGCCAATGGATTTTAGTAGAACACGCCAAAGACTGGAAAGTAAATGTTTTGGGTCAAGTAAAATCATGGTTGGACGATGGTTTAAAACCACGTGCCGTGACGCGCGATTTAGATTGGGGAATTGATGTTCCGGTAGAAGGTGCAACTGGAAAAAAATTATATGTTTGGTTTGATGCACCAATAGGATATATTTCGGCTACCAAAGAATGGGCAGCCCGTGAAGGAAAAGACTGGGAGCCATATTGGAAAGATGCAGAGACTAAATTGGTTCATTTTATTGGGAAAGACAATATCGTTTTTCATTGCATCATTTTTCCAGCCATGTTGAAAGCCGAAGGTAGTTTTATTTTGCCAGATAACGTTCCTGCTAATGAGTTCCTAAACTTAGAAGGCAACAAACTATCGACTTCTAAAAATTGGGCCGTGTGGTTGCACGAATATTTACAAGATTTTCCAGATAAGCAAGATGTTTTGCGTTATGCCTTGACTGCCAATGCTCCTGAAACCAAAGACAATGACTTTACTTGGAAAGATTTTCAGGCGAGAAACAACAACGAATTAGCGGCAGTTTTTGGAAACTTTATCAATAGGGTAGTTGTTTTAACCAATAAATATTATAACGGAATTATTCCGACGCCAAATGAATTTACAGAAGTTGATGAACAAACATTAGCCGAATTAAAAGCCTATCCTGCAGTAATATCAAGTTCGATTGAACGTTACCGTTTCAGAGAAGCACAAGGCGAATTGATGAATGTTGCTCGCTTAGGAAATAAATATTTGGCCGATGAAGAACCATGGAAAATGGTTAAATCTGACCCAGCACGTGTACAAACACAGATGTATGTGGCATTACAAATTGCAGCAGCTTTAAGTAAATTATCAGAACCTTTTTTACCTTTTACCGCTAAAAAATTAGCAACTATTTTGAAAGTAGATAGCTTAGGTTGGAATACTGTTTCTGAAACTTATGATTTAATTGCTGCCGGACATCAAATTGGTGGAGCCGAAATACTTTTTGCTCAAATTGAAGATGCCGAAATACAAAAACAAATTGACAAACTAGAAGCTACCAAAAAAGCAAACGTTATGGATAACCAAATTCTTGAGCCTCAAAAAGCAACATCCACCTTTGAAGATTTTTCCAAATTGGATTTGCGTGTGGGAACGATTTTAGAGGCGGAAAAGATGCCAAAAGCCAACAAACTTTTAGTATTAAAAGTAGATACAGGTATTGACGTTCGCACCATAGTTTCGGGCATTGCAGAACATTTTTCACCAGAAGAAGTTATCGGAAAACGCGTTACGGTTTTAGTAAACTTGGCACCAAGAGCCTTACGTGGTGTAGAAAGTCAGGGTATGATTTTGATGACTAACAATGCCAAAGGGGAATTAGTTTTTGTAAACCCTGATGCTGATGGTGTGGATAATGGGGCATTGATTAGTTAAATAATAAAATGTCAAAAAAACTTTCAGCTGCCGTTATTTTTTCTTGGTTAATAGCCTTAGTAATTTGGCAGTTATTATTTAATAATCATCCTGTTGTTTCTGAAATTCTCTGGGAAATACACACTATTTTTTCGAGTGTTATTGTGTTTTATTTGATTTTAAATTTAATTGTAAATGACGAAACATTAGACATAATTAAAATTTGTTTTCGCATAGTTTTTAAAGTATGGCTCATTATTTTTATAGCCTTTTCGATGCACAATTCCTTTAATCAAAAAGGATTTGTATTGACATCCACCTTTATTTTTGGCTATTTAGAAGGGTTAATAGATGTGAATGCCTGGCTTCGAAATAAAAAATTTGATGCTGATTCTACATTAGGAACATTGACAAATACAAAATCAAATAAAATAGCATTAAGCATTATTGCTATTTCGATAATTCATCTTTTATGTGCTTTTATTGCGCTTATTTTTTTTAACATTGATTAATAAATCTCATGAAAAACCTAAAAGTAATTGCCTTCGATGCTGATGATACTTTATTTGTCAACGAACCTTATTTTCAGGAAACGGAGCAAAAATTCTGTGCCTTGATGAGCGATTATTTGTCGCATCAAGGGTTATCGCAAGAGTTATTCAAAACCGAGATCGACAATTTAGATTTATATGGTTATGGCATCAAAGGCTATACGCTTTCGATGATTGAGGCCGCAATGAAAATTTCAAACAATACATTATCTATTGAGGCAGTTGGAAAGATTATTGAATTAGGAAAGGAACTGCTTCAAAAACCAATTGAACTTTTGGATGGAGTGGAAGATACTTTAAAAGCACTTCAAGGAAAATATAAATTAATCGTTGCTACCAAAGGCGATTTGAAAGACCAACAAAGAAAATTACATGACTCTGGTTTGGGACCCTATTTTCATCATATTGAAGTAATGGCAGATAAACAAGAACTCAATTATCAAAAATTACTTACTCGACTTGAAATTCAACCTGAAGAATTTTTTATGATTGGCAATTCATTAAAGTCTGACGTATTGCCTGTTTTAGGGATAGGTGGTTATGCGGTTCATATTCCGTTTCATACCACTTGGGAACATGAAAAAATAAGTCATAAAGTAGAGCACCCTAATTTTAAAACTC
>CANJDA010000033.1 GCA_947472705.1 Flavobacteriaceae bacterium | reverse complement strand
TTTGATTGGAAACCTTGGAATGTTATGCTTCTTCAAATACGGAACCTTTCTTCTCGATAATTTTGTTTCCTTAAGTCATTTGATTGGTTTTGATTTTCATCCGGCTAAGCCCAATATTATCTTACCTGCCGGAATTTCATTTTATACTTTCACTACTTTGTGTTACACCATCGACATTTATAAAAAGCGAAGCGAACCTGTAAAATCGATGCTCGACTTTTCGCTATTTGTTACCTTCTTTCCACACCTGGTAGCAGGGCCAATAGTAAGACCGCCACAATTAGTACCGCAGTTTGAAACCGAGCGCAAAGCTTCGCGTAAGCAATTGTACGATGGATTACTGTTGTTAACTTTAGGTTTGTTTATGAAAGTAGTATTGGCCGATGGCATGTTAGCCGCTACCGCTGATGCTGTTTTTGATGCCAAAGATAAACTTCCGATGCTTGATGCTTGGATGGGTGTGTTTGCTTTTTCCGGACAAATATTCCTCGACTTTGCGGGATATTCAACTTGTGCCATTGGGGTAGCCTTGTGTTTAGGCTTTATATTGCCTCAAAACTTTAATTATCCATACGCCGCCATAGGCTTTTCTGACTTTTGGAAACGTTGGCATATTACTTTATCCAGTTGGTTACGCGATTATTTATACATTCCATTAGGAGGAAATCGCCATGGGAAAGTAAGAACCTATTTTGCACTGATGATGACTATGTTACTCGGTGGTTTATGGCACGGAGCCAATTGGACTTTCGTAGCTTGGGGAGGATTGCATGGCATTTACCTTTGGGTAGAAAAATATTATAAAGACCGAAAAGGCATTGACAATCCTAAAGGTGTAATTGATGAAAACAGTCAATGGGTTGGTTTTATCTATGCGTTCTTAACCTTTATGTTGGTCAATGTTACTTGGGTATTCTTCCGTTCGGATACTTTTGGAAAATCATGGCAAATTCTTTGTTCTTTGTCGGGTTATGCCAGCGGTGACAAAGCCTTGTTGACTACTTTGGCCATATTAAAAGTAACAGTGATTATTCCGCTAATATTGTTGTTCCACTGGTTGATGCGCAATACTAAAGTATTGGATGTGGCCTATAAAACTTCCTGGTTTTGGCTTAGTCTTGTTTGGTCATTCATGCTCTTGGCCATCATATTTGCTCAAGAAAGTGGAAGTTCCTTTATTTATTTTCAGTTTTAAGTTGTTAGTATATAAAAAGAAAGAGCCACTAGTAATAGTGGCTCTTTTGTTATTTGATTTGTGTCAAGATTAAAAGACTTAGTAATATGATATATCAATAAACGGAATACCAGTATCTACATTGTTAACACCATTATGATAAAAATGAGATCCAGTAATTGTCATTAAACCAAAGGCTTTAGGAAAAGTTTCCACAGCACCATTATCGGTTACTACTCTTCCAGCTAAGTTGGCTTGCAAATTACCAACATTTGATAATAATAATGTTCTTCTAATGGTATAGGAATCTCCAGCTTTTACAACCGTTGGGGTTATAGAAACATAGCTCGTATTAGTAGAAGAAAATACATGACTAGCGCTGTACAAAACGGTATTGGTATTGTTGTTAATTATTTTAATCAAATAAGGAACATCTGCTATGGCTGGTTGACTTTGATAACCTACACTACAAATGGTTTTGGTTTCAGAAATGGTAAAAGTATACTCGTGAATTTCACTTTCAAAACCACTAGTGTCTGAATGACCAGGTTGTGCTACTGCCGCAGCGTATAGTTGGCTAAAGTCAGTATTGGTAGTTATGCAGTCTGAGTTGTCTCCAGAGGTACAATTAACTGTTGCCAAAAGCAATAAGAATGCACTAGGCAGTTTTAGTAAACTTACAATTCGACGTATGGTGTTTTTGTATTGGTTCATTTTTATAAGATATAAGTTCATTATCGTCAAAAATATTAAAAGCTATTGATATTTAGGTTATAGAATTGTAAAAAAAACATCACCAATAGCATAAAAGCAACATTTATTATGATGTTACACTATTTAATTGCCCAGCATTTTTCTCTTTTGTTGTTCAAATTCTTCATGAGTAATTACACCAACATCCATCAACTCTTTCAGTTTTTTCAACTCGTCGGCTAGGCTTGAACTGCTTGAACTTGGAGCAGGTGCTGCTTCACGTTGACTATTTTTAACGTCTAGTTTGCCTTTTTCAATGCCTTCTTTGATTTGTTTTACTTCGGCTTTGGTAAATCCGTTGGCCGCCATCATAGTACCACCCGCAAAAATACTGATGGAAGAAAAGCCAACTAAAGGCGTATCAATTTCTACAGAAGCAATATGATCGTAATCAAAGTGCTTGGTTTCGCCACTGAATAATCCTGGGATTTTAATGGTTACACCAGTAGGCTCTAAATAAATTTCGGCTGGAAAGATTTTGTTTCCCGAAGATAAGCGTGAGGCAACAAATTTCATAGTATTTTGTATTTATGTTTTTAACGGTGCAAAGATAGTTAGGAATTATGAGTTATGAGTTAAGAATTGTACGCTTTGATTATGCTAAAGGTGTCAAATAAATAGTATTGTCTATCATCTCTCCGTCTCTCCTCTAACACTTCAATTTCTTTTTCTTTTTCTTTTTACCCAAACTGCCTTTATCAACTGCTTTTTTAATATAATCGGCAGCTAAAGGTACTTTGCAAGCGGTACCGTTCATATCTACCGTAAGTGCTCCAATAGCATTGGCAATGGTAACAGCTTCTGCAGATAATTCAGTTACATAACTTCCTACCGCAATGATAAAACCATTCATGGCTTGTTTTTCACGGTTGCGGGCCGAGTGTATCGTTTGGCTCAGTCGTTGTAATAATTTTCTAAAAGTGGCGATATCCAACTCACTGTCGGGCTTAAGTGCTACTAAACCTCCCAAAGTTGACCAACCTGCGATGGCTATATGTTCTTCTTTGGCGTCTATCCATGCCATTCCCATTTCAAAACCATAACGGCTTCCTGCTGCTACCCAAGGTACAGCATAGGAACTGATGTTGGTAGATTCCGCCATTTGTGCCCAGGTTTGCAAGTCTTCTTTAGTCATTTGCTCGTCATCGGCAATAAGGGCTGCCAAATACATTGCATCGGCATTGCCAGTAGAGTAGAGTTCGAGTGCCAAAGCATAGTCTTTTTTAATTTTCTTTTCAATGACTTTAAGGTATTCTACTTTAACGCCAAAGAAAGGCTCTTTGACCCCATGTTTCAGTAAGATGTTTTTAATGCTACCACTCCCTTTGGCTTGGAGTTCGGTCATGATTTCGGCTACAGTCATGATTAAGTTATAAGTAAATAATCAAATGTAAATATACTTTTTTAATTGTATGTAAGTTGAACTCTCTTTATAAACGCTAAAAGTGACGACTCTGTAGACTCAATCAATTAAGAACTTGATTTACTTTCTCAACCTATAGCCCATGGTTGTTGTAAATCTCTTATAAGCACTTTTTAGGGATTCTTGGCTCTAAATTGTTTACCTTTAACTTTTACAAAATGCATCTCATGACCACCCTAAACGAATTACACTACATCACTCAAAGTTTCCCCAATACTGATAAAATGCCCGTGTTTTTCTTTGGCCACGGCAGCCCTATGAATGCTATTGAGGAGAATGAATTTGTACAAGGCTTTAGAAACAGCGTGGCTGCTTTATCCAAACCCACGGCTATCTTGTGTGTTTCGGCACACTGGTTTACCCGAGGGACCAAAGTAACCGCTATGGCGATGCCACCTACCATTCATGACTTTGGAGGTTTTCCGCAAGCCTTGTTTGACGTGCAATACCCAGCACCCGGTAGCACTGAGCTTGCCAAAGAAACGAAACAGTTGTTGCAACCTTTAGATGTAAGTCTTGATGAAGAGTGGGGCTTAGACCACGGCACTTGGTCGGTGGTGAAGCATTTGTATCCCAAGGCTGATGTGCCCGTGATTCAGTTGAGCATTGATTATACCAAACCCGCAGAGTTTCATTTTGGTTTGGCCCAACAACTCCAAGCCTTGCGCTATAAAGGGGTGTTGATTATAGGCAGTGGCAACATAGTGCACAACCTTAGACTGGTTGATTTTCAAAATTTTGCAAAAGATAATTACGGCTACGACTGGGCCATAGAAGCCCGCGATACCATCAATGGGTATTTACTACACGGTGATTACCAACCGTTGTTAGACTACGACCGTCAAGGTAAAGCCTTTGACTTAGCCATTCCCACCCCCGATCATTACTTGCCTTTGTTGTATACGTTAGGGTTGCAACAAAAAGGGGAAACGCTTAGTCTTTTCAATGATAAAATGGTAGCGGGTAGTTTGAGCATGACTTCTATTAAAATAACATAACAACACATGAATCTTAAAAACATCCAAACCGAAGTAGATGCCAGTTATTTATACCAAATACTAGGCGATCACGAAGAAGATGAGAATGTAGCCAACATTTTTCATCAAATGAGTACTATAGAACGCAGTCATGCGATTGCTTTTTTGGCCAAATACGATAAGGATGAAACCCACTTACCACCGCCTTCGGGCAGAGCAAAGACCTTGCACTTTATTGGGAAACTACTGGGATATGATTATATCTTGGGCGTTTTATTAGACACCGAAAAGAGTATTTCTTCTTCGGTACTAAGTGCGCGCAAGAAAACCAATACCCAAGAATCGCTTTCAGATACTGCTCACGTTACCATATTAAAAAACATTCTCAACAACGATAAGAAAGTATCGGGGGCTAGCTTGGCGCGTTTTGAAAAGCGGCATCGTTCGGTAGGTGGGAATGCTTTGCGTGCGGCCGTGCTAGGCGGTAATGATGGTTTGGTGTCCAACTTTAGTTTGGTCATGGGAATTGCAGGAGCTACCAACGGACAGAAAGAAGTATTGCTAACGGGTATTGCAGGATTATTAGCGGGAGCGTTATCAATGGCGTTGGGCGAATGGATATCGGTTAAGAGTTCGTTAGAGCTCTATGAAAACCAAATGCAATTAGAAATGGACGAACTGGAGACCAATCCCGAAGGCGAGGAGCAGGAGTTGGCTTTGATTTATATGGCCAAAGGCATCCCCGAAGAACAGGCGCGTACTATGGCGGCTGAGATTATGCAAAACAAAGACCACGCGCATGAAGTGTTGATTAAAGAAGAACTTGGCATCAACCCCGAAGATTTAAAAGGTTCTGCCATGGAAGCGGCTGTGGCTTCGTTTGTGTTTTTTGCTTTTGGTGCTATTATTCCGGTGATTCCGTTTTTCTTTTTAGGCGGCATGAAAGCCGTAATGGTAAGTACCTTTATGAGTGCATGCGGTTTGTTTTTAATAGGAGGAAGCATCACTTTGTTTACTGGAAAAAGTCTTTGGTATTCTGGTTTCCGTCAAGTGTTATTTGGTTTGATTGCAGCGGCGATTACTTTTGGTATTGGAAAACTCATTGGCGTTTCGGTAATGGGATAAACAAAAAAAGGGAGGCCACTTGACCTCCCATGCTATGTTTTTGATTTATCATTATTGACTTGTACCATCTTAATACAGTCAATTATAGAATTATGGTTTAGATTTTTCTAATAATGAATCAAAAGCATACTCAAAGATACCGTTAACCATTATGTTATAGTGTTAAAATCAATACTTTAACAAAGGTTTAACGTTGGCTTTAGTTCAAAGTATAGGTTACGTTGATTTTGGTATTCAATAGTTTTGAAATAGGGCAATTGGCTTCGGCATCTTTAACTAATTCGTCAAATTTGGGAGCATCAATACCCTCAACCGTAGCTGTTAATGATAAGTTGGAAGCCACTATAGCACCATCTTCAAATACAATTTCGCAATCGGTTTTTAATTCGGTTGCTGTAAATCCTGCCGCTTGTAAATTGAATGCCAGTTTCATTGAGAAACAACCTGCGTGAGCGGCTCCTACAAGTTCCTCGGGGTTGGTCCCTATGCCTTCTTCAAATCGGGAGCTAAAGGAATATTGAGTTTGTTGTAATACGCTGCTTTGAGTGGTTAAATGTCCTTTACCGTCTTTTCCTGATCCGTTCCAAACGGCGGTTGCTCTTCTTTTCATACCTAAATAGTTTAATGATTTAATAAGGCCCTAATTTAAGGTATTATCTTGTAAACAACAACTAAGGTTTTGTTAATAGTTGCCATTTAATAATTCGCCCCCAATAGCCGATTTAGCTTTAATGCCTAGCTTCTTCATCATTTCATAAGTAGTACACACTGCTGCTGAAGTTACGGGTATACAGCACTCCGCCTGAATCAAATCGATAGCTTCCAACGAAGGCATTTGCACACAAGCTGAGGCTACCAAAACATCTACATCGGTCAAATCCAATTGTTTGTAGATTTCGAGTAAGTTCATTGGGTTTTGAGCTGCTACTTCAAGATTATCTGGAATTTCAAGCGCAATGCTTTGTTTCACTTTGATGCCTTGGTGTTCTATATAATCGACTACCATATCGGTTAACGGACGCATATAAGGAGTAATAATCGAAATTTGTTTGGCCCCTAATACTTTTAAACCATTAATCAAAGCACCAGCTGAAGTCACAATAGGCGTAGGAAAGTCGTTGGCCACCGTTTCTTGATGTAAATTTACTTCAGAAACACAATGATAGCCACGCCCCATACTCATAATGGCTACTAAGCAGGCATAGCCCATCACATCTACATGAGCATCGGAGAGTTCTTGAGCGCATTTCAAACTCATGGCGTCCATCGCTTCGAGTTCTTCTTTGGTTACTTTCTTCATGCGCATGCGACTGCTGTGAAACGTAAAACGTTCTGGTAATATAGTCTCTCTAGCTCTAAAGATGGCTGGTATTTCGGTTTCCATCGTTACATTAGAGGATGGAACTATTTGTCCGATTCTGTATTTTTTGTTCATAGTTATTGTTTTTGTCACCCTGAGCGCAGTCGAAGGGCTTGTTGGGTTATAATCAGAGTGCGTAGCATTTCTGCATTCTGATAAGGTTTGTAATAATTCAAATTCTCCTTTGATTAGGGCTTCTTTTTTTAATTTGGACCATCGCTTTAGTTTCTTTTCAAAATAGATTGCCTCATTAGGAGAGGTAAATTCCTGATACCATTCGAGTATAACGCGTCTTCGGGTAAAGGTATAGGCATTAGGTAATTTTCCATCATTATGTTCGTTTACTCTTCGGTCTAAATCATTTGTTATTCCTGTATATAAGGAATTGTCTCTGTATCTGAGTATGTATACAAAATAAAATTTCATATTGCTTAATCAGGTCCCTCGACTGCGCTCGGGAGGACATTGATTTTAAATTTTATATCTCCTTAACCGTATTCACTATCGTTCCAATGCCTTCCACTGTAGCTTCTATGACATCGCCATCGTATAACCATTCTTGCGGGTCTCTACCAGCACCTACGCCTGCTGGAGTTCCAGTAGCAATGATATCACCAGGCTCTAAAGTAAATACGATACTCAAATCTTCAATCAAATCGTTGATGTTGAATAACAAGAACTTCGTATTCGAGTTTTGTTTTTCCACGCCGTTTACCTTTAATGATAAGTTGAGGTTATGCGGATTTTCGATTTCGTCTTTGGTTACTAATATTGGTCCCATAGGCGCAAAAGTATCTTGTCCTTTGGAAACTATCCATTGGCCTTCACGACGACAATCCCGTGCAGAGATGTCATTAATAACGGTATAACCAAACACGTAATCCATTGCTTCTGCATTGGGTACGTATTTTCCTTTTTTGCCAATAATTACAGCTAGTTCTACTTCCCAGTCTAATTGTGAGGTTAGCTTGGTATTCTTAATTACTTCCGTATTTGTTGCTGTTACTGTCGTTGGTGGTTTTGAAAAGATAATTGGTTTTTGTGGAAGTTTACCCGTGGTATCTAATGTTCGAGCGCTTTCCGATACGTGTTCCGTATAATTTAGTCCGATACCGATAATGTTCTTTCTCGGCTTTTGAATAGGCGCAAGGAGCGTTACTTCGTTTAGGTCATAAGCTATTTCTTCAAAGAAGTTCTCTGGGGTATCTGCCACCATATCGTTCAGTTCGGCCACAATTTCAATGCCCATGTCAATCAAATCGAGCATATCACTTGGTAGCGGAAAATTAGAAATTTCGCCAAAGTCTTCCATATCAATGACTTGGTTGTTGTGTAGAAAACCTAAGCGAGGTTCAGTATCAGCGGTTTTGTAGGTAAGTAGTTTCATTATTTTTTAATTACTTTTTTATAAATGGTAAATAGTAGCAATACCGACCAAAAGAAAATATTGGCAAATCCAATTATGATAGCAAACTTATCGTCTTTTCTGAATAAGTTTAATCCGAGAAAAATAAAACTCAATGGTGTTGCAAAAGCAGCTATATTGTTTAAATTGGACTTCATATATTAAGCGATAGTTTGATGCCCATTATTCTCTGTATAGTCTTTTCCTTGAAACAATCCAAGTCCTTCAATTACGGGTAAATCATTAAAATTGAACAAGCAAGCATCTTCAGTATCGGATGCATTATGGTGTTCGTGCCAAGCCCAAGAAGGGACGCAGAAAATATCACGTTCTTTCCAATCATAGCGTATACCATTAATGATGGAATAGCCTTTTCCTTTGGCGCATTGGTACACAAAAGAACCCGTGTGTTTGTGCGCTTTGCCTTTGAAACCAGCTGGAAGTAATTGCATAGCGGCACCCATAGTTTGCATTACATGCCCGCCTGTTTGTGGGTTTGAGTACTGCATTAGTATACCATCAAAAGGATTAAGGTCATTGACTTTGGCTACTTCTAATAACGTTGGGTACACTTTACTCCACGAATATTTGAACAATGGAGAATAAGGTTTGTCCCAAGTCTTATCGGCCGGAATTAACCCAGCGCCACCAAAGGTCATTGGCGAATGATTGATAGCAGAGATCAACGGTTGTTTGCCGTCATAAACCGCATAATCATTAGCTTCCAAAGCATTGACTAGCGGAATGTCTAAACCATCTTGCCAGATGCATGTTTGGCCATCGGGTTCCACGCCGTGTTCGTGCCAAGTTGAGTTGGGCGTAATGACAAAGTCATTTACTTCAAGCATTATTTTATTACCATCAACGACCGTGTAACCTTTTGAACCTTCCATGATAAAGCGCAAAGCGGAGGCTTTGTGACGGTGTGCCGAAGTGCTTTCGCCGGGGCGTGTAACTTGTATACCGGTATACAACCAGCCCACTGCGGCTGAAACATCTTTTCGTTTATCATTGACTAAATACACTACGCGTCTTCCGGCTTGTTCCGGATTAACAAGCTCTGAGGATTTTAAAACCAAGCTGCGTAAGTCTTCATATTTCCATAGCATCGGAACGGATGAACTTCTTGGCTCCCAAGGTTCGATATCGTTGGCAACGGTCCATAAAGCACCAGCGCCTAGTGCTTCTAGTTCTTTATAATACGCTTCTAGTTCAGGGGTATCTTGTACTCTTGCGCGACCAATAACGTCATCAGAATGTTTTGTTTCCATATTATTTCTTATTAAACTCCTCGTGATTGTCAATAAAGGTAATCTTTCTGGTTGGAGCGGTATTTACTCTTAAATCAAAAATATCAAAGCGGTTGTAATGCCCGAGTATGTCGTGCATTTGTTTCGGTTGTATGCATTTCTCCAAATCAATATCGGCATAAATAATACCTTCATCGTCAATTAATGGCGTGCCAATAACAGCGCCATTGGGTCCGATAAATCCAGAGAAAGCGGAGTTTTTTCGCGTAAGCAAATCCTCCACATTCGGAACATCAGCGCGCAAGGCATCTTTTATTTCCTGAGAAATAGTGGAGCAAGAAACTATCGTAAATAACTTTCCTTCAAAAGAATGAGCCGCTGCTCTAATTTTAATTGCTTCCGCCATATCATAATCGGGTGGCGCTACTGGCAATGAAATGTAATTGGCAATGTGTATTAATTCGCCTTGCGATAACAAAGTAAATCGTGCTAATGTATTCGTATTTTCACCACAAGCCAAGGTTCCTATTGGGCCCACTTCGGTATCATAGACTTTTAAGGAAGAACCGTCACCGCTTGTCCATGTTAGTTTTTCAGCCCAGGTTGGTACTAGCTTTCGGTGTTTCCCAATGAGGTTTCCGTGGTTGTCTATGATGAGGTTAGTGTTGTATATTTCGCCATAGCTATCGCCACGTTCGTTGATTCCGATTACGATATGAATATTGCACTCTTTGGCTGCTTGAAATAGAGGTTTCAATGCTTCATCTGTAACAGCCACTGATGATTTATACAACTGCTCATACCATTTGCTGCCTTGCACTGGAGTCATAATCCAGTTCCAGTAAGGATAGCCCGCTACAAATACTTCTGGGAAAGCGATGAGTTGGGCACCATTACTGCTGGCTTCTTTGACAAAAGAAATGGCTTTAGCTATCGTTTTTTCTACATCGAGAAAAACGGGAGACGTTTGAACCGTGGCTGCTTTGAATTTTTTGAATTCCATTGTTTTACATTATAAATTTTGAAATCTTCGTTTTCATTTCTTCATTAAACGGTTCTGCTTTGATGTTGTTTCTATCTTCGGCTATGGCTACATTAACCAAAGTAACTTCGCCCTCCAAACACGTTTTACCATTTTCATCTTCAAAACGGAAGCCACAATTTACGGAAGCTCCGCCTAGGTTGATTACCCAAAGTTTCTTAGTTAATACTTCACCCAAACGTGCCGCTTTTTTGAACTGTACTTTTAAATCTACCGTAGGAATACCATTGGTTTCGTGTATTTTGGAAAACGGTCGGTCTAAAGCTTCTTCAAACCAGTCTTCCACTAAGTCGTTCAGCATTTCTAGAAAACGTGGATAAAAAACAATCCCAGCGTAGTCTACATGCTTAAAGCGTATTTTTTCTTGTTTTGTAAAAGGTTGGTTCATGTTATTTCAATTTAAATCGTTGTATTTTACCAGTTTCTGTTTTGGGTAAGGCTTCGGTAAAATAAATCACTCTCGGATATTTATATGGTGCAGCTACTTCCTTGAACCAGTGTTGAATATGGTTCTTCATGTTGTCGTTGGCTTTGTTTTGATCTTTCAATACTATATGAGCACAAACGAGCATTCCTCGTTCCTCATCTGGCAATCCAACCACAGCACATTCTGAAATAGCTTCGTGGGTTAATAAAACACTTTCTACTTCAACCGCCCCAATGTTATATCCTGAAGAAATTATCATATCATCGCCTCTTGCCACAAACCAAAAATAACCGTCTTCGTCTTGACGGAAGATATCGCCCGTAAAATTCCAGCCGTTATCAATATATTCCTTTTGTTTGTCGATGCGATTTAAATACTTGCACCCTGTAATCCCTCGAACGACTAATCTTCCTGGTTCATTGGTTGGTACTTGATTTCCGTTGGCATCCACTATCTTAGCTTCATAACCCGTTATGGCTACACCCGTGGCACCGGGCTTCATATTGGCTTCATTAGATGAAATAAAGATATGCAACATTTCGGTAGCACCAATGCCATCAATGATTTTTAAACCGGTAGCATCATACCAGTCTTGCCACACTTTTAACGGCAATGTTTCACCAGCAGAGACACATTTGCGTAAGCTAGAAATAGCAAATTCCTTGACTTTGGTAGTGATAACTCGCCAAGCGGTTGGAGCCGTAAAGCAAACCGTGATTTTATAATCCTGAATGGCTTGTAGGAGCATATCAGGTGTTGGTTTTTCTATTAAAAAGGTAGAAGCTCCAAAATATAAGGGGAACAATACCAATCCACCCAAACCAAAAGTAAAACCTATTGGCGGACTTCCCGTAAAAATGTCTTTTTCGGTGGGTTGTAAGGAATAATTAGGGAACGCTTCGCAAATGTTTAAAATATCTTTGTGATAATGGGAAGTCATTTTAGGCAAACCTGTCGTACCCGAAGTAAACCCGATTAAGGCAATACTATCTGCTTTACTGTGATAATTGGTAAACGTTTTTGGTTTATTGGCCATTAATTCTTCCAACTTGGCATTGTTATATAAGCAAGTTGCTTTTAAGAAATCGGATTTAACTAAATGCATTTCATCGACCAAATCATTATCGCAAAAGGCATGTGATATTTCGGCACAATCTATAATAGTGGTTAGTTCTTTGGCACGAAGTAAAGGCATAGTAGCTACAACTATTCCGCCTGCTTTTAGAATGGCAAACCAACAAGCTACCATCATAGGATTATTTGCAGAACGAATTAACACACGATTCCCTGATTGCAATCCCAAATCTTCAACCAAAACATGCGCTATCTGATTCGCTTTTTCGTATAAATCATTGTAGGTCCACGTCGATTCAAATGTGCGAATACACACATTGTTTCCTCTGCCTTCTTTGATGTGATAGTCCAATAGGCGTTCAACACAATTCAGCATTTCGGGTCTTTTGAACTGTGGTAAGTCTAAGAAAACATAGTCGGGTTGCAAGTCCTGACTTGGTAAGTTGTTGTGAGCAAAATTGTCTTCGTAGTGCTTCATTTTTTAATTCTTTTATTGCTTTTTGGCTTCAAGGCTTTTTTCATACCTTCCAATTGTTTTCTTTCATTTGCTTTTAAAGGATATAGATGTGAGCTTCCAGCTTTGTATTGTTTTGGAATATCAGTAGCTTCAAATTGTTCGTAGGCCTGAGCATTTCGAACAAAATTAGCATCGGCTAAAAGAGGACGGCCAAGTGCAACCAAATCGGCTCTGCCATTTAAAATAATTGTATTTATTTGGTCAATATCTTGAATATAACCCGTTGTAATTGTTGGAATGTGAACGGTATTTCTAACGGCGTCTGCAAAAGGCGTTTGCCACATTCTGCCTATTTGTGGTTTTTGGTATTCAACCGTATTTCCTGTAGAAACATTGATGATATCGGCACCAGCTTCTTTAAATGCTTTAGCTATATAAATAATATCTTCTTCCGAAATTCCGTTTGCGGCCCAATCAGAAGCTGAGATTCGTACTGACATAGGTTTGTTTTTTGGAAATACTTTACGCATTTCTTGAAAAACGCTCAGTGGAAATTTTAATCGATTTTCGATGCTACCACCGAATTCATCTTTACGGATATTGGTTAAAGGCGATAGGAATGAAGCCAATAAGAATCCGTGATGCGCTTGTAATTCAATCATATCAAAACCAGCAGCTTCAGCATTTTTAGTAGCTTGTACAAATTGAAAAGTAATGCTATCCATATCGGCTAAGGTCATTTCTCTTGGAATTGCCATTTTGGAGTTAAAAGCAATTGGCGAAGCCGAAAGCAATTCCCAAGGATTATCGATAGGTTCATTACTACCTTCCCAAGGTTTTTTAATGGCTCCCTTTCTTCCAGAATGTCCTAATTGGATTCCGATTTTAGTTTGGGTATTTTTATGTATAAAATCAGTTATTGATTTCCATTTAACTTGTTGTTCTTCAGTGTAAATTCCGGCACAACCTAAAGTGATTCGGCCTGTTTCTGAAACAGCAGTCATTTCGGTAATAATCAGTCCAACACCTCCAGTGGCTCGGCTTCCGTAATGTACCAAATGCCAATCGGTTACATTTCCATTTTCGGCACAATATTGACCCATTGGGGCCATTACAATTCGATTGGATAACTCTAAATCTCTAAGCTTAAATGGTGTAAAAGCAGCTGGTGTTTCAACTGCATTAGATGTTCTACTATTAAACTCAGTCAAAACTTTATCGGTAAAGGATTTGTCACGCAATCTCAAATTTTCATACGTAACTTTTTTAGATCGCGTCATACAACCAAAGGCAAATTGGTAAAAGGTATGTTGGATATTTCGGTCCATGTTTTCAAACCAATCCAAAGAAACCAAAGCAGCATACTGAATCATTTCTACTGTATTTCTTCTGGTTTTGTTGTATTGTTCAAAAGCAGCTTGTACGTTGGTAGGATTCGCAATTACTGCATCAGATAAACCAATAGCACAATCCATGGCCAATTTGGTTCCTGAACCGATAGAGTAGTGGGCAGTAGCTTTGGCATCACCTAAAAGCACTATATTATTGTGGTACCAATTTTTATTGGTCACATGTGGAAACTGACGCCAATGCGATTTATTGGAAATCAATGGATGGCCATCAAGTTCTGCTGCAAATAGTTTCGAAATTTTGGCAATGGTATCTTCTTCGTTAGTAACTTCAAAACCGTGTTTTTGCCAGGTCTCGTCACTGCATTCAAATATCCATGTACTCATGCCTTCCTCGTATTGGTAGGTATGTGCGACAATAGTTCCATGAGCTGTGGTTCTAAAGAAATAAGTAAAAGCATCCAACGGTTTGGTAGAACCAAGCCACACAAAGCGATTTTTCTTTAAAGTGATGTTGGTGCCAAATTCGGTTTCATATTGTGTTCTGATTCCACTGGCAATACCGTCGGAAGCCAATATAATATCGGCATCTTGATAGGCACTTACATTATCAATATTTTGTTCAAAATGTAGATTTACTCCTTCTTCGAGACAACGTTGATGCAATAATTTAAGTAATGTTTTTCGGGAACAACCACAAAACCCGTTACCAGCAATGCTCACTTCTTGTCCGTCACGAGCGACAATGATATCATCCCAATAAGCAAATTTGCTTCTAATTAATTCATAGGATTGCATATCACGCTTAAGGAATTCACCCAAAGTTTCATCGGAGAATACTACGCCAAAACCAAAACTATCATCGGGTTTGTTACGCTCATAGACATCGATTTGACAATTGGGCATGGCTTTTTTTGTAAGTATCGAAAAGTATAAACCGCCGGGACCGCCCCCAATAACTGCTATTTTCATAATCATCCTCTTTTGATGGAGAATAATTCTCCTAATTTGGCATAATTAGCACCAGCCAATCGTGCTACTGGTTTGTAATGATTTAAATCGATTTTATAATTTTCTTCTAAAACACTGTCATCAAAGTGCATCATGAGAATCCTACCAATAAAAATGCAAGCGCCACCATTTTTGTGATTTTCTAGAAAATAGTGATGTACCAATTCGCATTCAAATGTAATTGGGCTTTCTTTCACCCTGAAGGGTTTTACTTTTAAAGATGCTAATGGGGTAACGCCAGCCAACTCAAACTCATCAACTTCTGATGGGACTGACTGCGCTGTAATATTCATCTTTTCGGTCAACTCTTCGGTGACCATATTGACAACAAATTGTTTTGTAGCCAAGACATTTTCAAGAGTGTCATTATTTCTGTGATTGCTTCTACCAGCAGCAAACATGACATGTGGCGGATCATCACCTACAGCATTGAAATAAGAAAAAGGAGCTAAATTATTGATACCGTCTTCACTAATACTCGAAATCCAGCCTATAGGGCGAGGGATTACAGCACCTGTAAGCAATTTATAGATAGCAGTATGTTCTAATTCGTTTGGATCAAATTGCATAGTTTTATTTGTTTACTACAAATTAAAACTATTTTTATAATTTATTTTAATGAATGTGCTACAATTTCATTTTTCAAAAAAAGAATTATTTTGTTTGCGTTAGTATCCAATTGGTAACAAACTCAAGAGCGGTTGGAGAAAATGTTTGTTCGATTTCACTATATTCATCGGGAGAACCTGTTTTGCATTCTTGGAATAAGTGATTTAGGCCTGGAAATATTTTAGTAGTTGTTTTATTATTACCAGCTTTTTGTAACGCTTTGTTTATGGCTTCTAAATTTTCTTTAGGCGGCACTTGAAGGTCTTTTTCGCCATTCACTGCTAATACTGGACATTTTACTTTTTCTAAAGCTGTTACTGGATCAAAACGAATAAAATACTTCATCCATGGTGTAAGTAATTGATCTGTTTGAGTTTTTGCATTTTCTTCATCGGAAACACCTTCTGGTTTTTGCTCTTTTGGAGTATCTTTAAGTATACTTAACAAATATTTTGATAAATCTACTTGTAAAAGACTATCGTCTTTTGAATTGATAATTTTAGTAAAACAATAGCCATTCATTGTTTTTGTATCTTTTATTTCAGTTTCAGTTGCTCCCATTGCTTTAGCAATTAATTCTTCTTGCAACAACAATAATTTATCCCCTCGAAGCCCTGTTCCAGCTAATAATACTATAAATGAAATGTCTTTAGAGCGCGAGGCTACTATGGGTGCAATAGTCCCCCCTTCGCTATGGCCCATTAATCCAATTTTCTTAGGATTAATCTCTTTTCTTGTTTTTAGATAGGCCACAGCACTTTCAACATCGGTAGCAAAATCAGCTGTAGTAGCTGTTTTAAAATCACCTTTAGATTTGGCTATGCCACGGTCATCATAACGCAATACAGCAATGCCATGTTTGGTCAAATAATCAGAAAGAACTAAAAAGGGTTTGTGGCCAAGTAATTCTTCATTTCTGTTTTGAGGACCGCTCCCAGTTATTAATACAACCACTGGAAATTTTCCTTCTTTTTGAGGTAAGGTTAAAGTTCCTCCCAATTTTATATTTCCAATTGGATTGGTAAAAGTAATTTCCTCAGAATAATATGAAAAAGGCTCTTTAGGTTCTTGTGGTCGTAATAATATTTTTTTTGCGATGGGCTCGTGCGATAAATTCATGGGGAATTCCATACCCGCTTGGGAAAAAGTCCCTTCAATTAAATTCTCTTTCAAAACACC
>CANJDA010000032.1 GCA_947472705.1 Flavobacteriaceae bacterium | reverse complement strand
TGGCAAATGACAAGAATAAGTTAACGGAAATTGAACAAAAGCTCGGCTTTCCATTATTTGCTAAACCCTTTGACGGTGCACGATCATTGGGAATAAAAAAAATCCATAATCATGAGGAGTTGATGGAAATTTACCATCCTGAGAGCAACTTGGTGGTGCAACAATATCTATCCGAATCGGATGGAGAATACACCTCCGGTTGCATTGTTGTTGATGGAAAATGTAAAGTTGTAGTAACCTTGAAACGAGATTTAAGAGACGGGAATACCTATAGAGCTTATCGAGATACTGAAACTTCTAAATACGATTCATTCATTATTCCTATTGCAGAAAAATTAAATGCTGACGGTCCAGTTAATTTTCAATTCAGAATTTTAAATGGTGAACCTGTTATTTTTGAAATCAACGGTCGCTTCAGTGGAACAACACCATTGCGACACTTTTTCGGATTTAACGAAGTAGAGGCTTTGCTGAAATATTATTTATTTGGAGAAGAAATTAAAGCTCCCGAATTGAATAATGGTATTGTACTTCGAACTTGGTCAGATCTTTTTGTGGATGAAAAGGAATTTGAAACTCTTAAAAACGAAGGAAGTTTCGAAAATTTAACACCAAAATTTTATAACTTTTCCTTAAAAGAATAATTATGAAAACAGCAGTTGTAGTTGGTGCCAATGGTTTTTTAGGAAGTGCTTTAGTAAATGAGTTGGTTCTTCAAAATTTTGAAGTAATTGCTGTTTATCATACAAATCATAACAAAATCAACAAAAAGGCCAAGCTGTTTACTAATGAGGAGTTGCTCGCATCAAATTTAGAACCTGATTTTGTTTTTTATTTATCGGGTAATTATGCCAATTCACATGCTAAGTTGCTAGAGATAAATGATATTTTGTATCGCTATTCATTAAAGTTTATTCATGCCAAAATGGTCTTTGTTTCAAGCACCAATGTGTATGGAAATCCAACTTCAACTGTTACCGAGAATTCACCTTTCAATAATCCAGGTTTGTATGCGCAATCAAAGTTAGCGGGTGAATTTATAGTGAAAGTGATGTCACATTATGCGATTGTTCGATTGGCTTATCTTTATGGAAAAGGAATTACAAACAGTTCCTTTGTTCCAGCTATTATTGCTTCTGCAAAAGAAAATAAAAAAATCACTCTTTTTGGTCAAGGGGAAAGAGAACAAGATTATGTTTATATTGATGATGCAGTTAGTCTTTGTATAGCTTGTGCTTTGAAAGAGGCTAATGACATTTATTTAGGAGCCACAGGAATTTCTGTTTCCAATAAACATGTTTCAGAAGAAATTCAGAAACATATTGAATGCGAAATTGTCTTTCAGGGAGAAGAAAACGGACAATCATTTTATTTCAATCCGAAGCAAACTTTTGAAAAGTTAAATTGGCAACCAAAAACCACTATTTCGGAAGGAATAAAGAAAATGTTAGCATGAAAATTATAATCTTTGGTGATGTACACGGCAATCTAGTTGCTTTAGAAGAACTATTTCGATTAGAAAAATTGGAAACGGATTTTTTTATATGCCATGGAGATGTCGTGAATTATGGACCTTGGACCAATGACTGTATTCAATATCTGAAAGACATTCCTAATCTAACACTTTTAAAAGGCAATCATGAAAATTACTTCATCAATGGAGAGTATGACGGAACTCATGTAGTTGCACAAACATTTTTTCAACATTGTTATGCTAATTTTGATAGCTCATTGATTAATGAAATTCAAAAGTATGGAGAGCAAACTCAGTTAGACGATTACACCATACAGCACACCATCAATAAGCAATATATTTTTGCAGACACCGATATTTCTGAGTTAGTTATCGATAGTAATTATATGATTGGTCATTCGCATCAGCAATTTTTTAGAGAAAAAGATACTTTTAAAATTTACAATACAGGAAGCCTTGGACAAAATAGACAGTTCATCAATCAGTCATGCTACTTAAAATACGATACAGTAACCAAAGCAGTAGAATTAAAAAGTTACCTTCACAACATTAATAAAGTAATTAATCAGATGAAGGACGAAAACTATCCTCAACTTTGTATCGATTATTATTTGTCTAAAAAAACTTTATAAGGATAAAATGCTAAAACGAATTTTTGATATTTTTTTTTCAATTTTTGCTTTGTTTTTTTTCGGTGCAATACTAGTTTTGTTTTGGATATTGTGTGGTATTGATACCAAAGGGAATGGTATTTTTAATCAAGATCGCATTGGCCAATTTGGAAAACTTTTTAAGATATATAAGTTAAGAACCATGTGTGTTTCAGATGATAGTATTTCATCATTTGGTGCTTTTCTCAGAAAATATAAAATAGACGAATTGCCTCAGTTGTGGAATGTTATTATTGGAAACATGAGTATAGTAGGTCCAAGACCCGATATTCCGGGATACTATGATTTATTAAAAGGAGAAGAAAGAAATATACTTAAGTTAAAACCAGGTATTACCAGCTTGGCTTCGTTGAAATATGTTGATGAAGAATATCTTTTGCAACAACAATCCAACCCCAAAAAATACAATGACGAAGTCATTTTTCGTGATAAAGTTAAGATGAACTTAGAGTATTACAACAAAGGAAACTACATTTCAGAAGATATAAAAATTATTAGTAAAACCATAGGCGCTTTGGCCAAAACAGTATTTAAAAAATGAGTAATTCAAAAATTTGGCTTTCCTCACCTCACATGGGAGGTAACGAACAAAAATATGTTCAGGAAGCTTTTGATACCAATTGGGTAGCTCCGCTTGGACCTAATGTAAACGGATTTGAAAAAGATTTAGAAGATTATTTAGGCGAAGGAGTTTTTGCAGCAGCTTTAAGCTCAGGAACAGCAGCGTTACATTTAGCATTGATTATTCTTGATGTTAAACCAAATGACGAAGTGATTTGCCAAAGCATGACGTTTTCAGCATCAGCCAATCCAATCGCTTATTTGGGAGCCAAACCTGTTTTTGTAGATAGCGAAAACGAAACAATGAATCTTTGTCCAATTGCTTTAGAAGAAGCCATAGTAAATGGTATTTCGAGAAATAAAAAGCCTAAAGCCATAGTGATGGTTCACTTATATGGTATGCCTTGTAAAGCAGACGAGATCAGAGCAATTGCCAACAAATATGGAATTCCAATTATTGAAGATAGTGCAGAAGCGCTAGGCAGTACTTATAAAGGGAAAAAGTGCGGAACTTTTGGTGATATCGGAATTTTATCTTTCAACGGGAATAAAATAATTACGACCTCTGGAGGAGGAGCCATGATTACCAAAACTATTGAACAGAAAAATAAAGCTGTTTTTCTTTCCACACAAGCTAGGGACAATGCACCTCATTACCAGCATAGTGAAATTGGTTATAATTATAGAATGAGTAACATTTGTGCTGGTATTGGAAGAGGACAAATGGAAATTTTGGATGCTCATTTGCAAAAGCGTAGAGCCATGCATCAGTTTTATATTGATTTGTTTTCTGGAATTGATGCCATTCGTGTTTTTTCGGAACCTAATGAAGACTTTTATTCTAATCATTGGCTTTCTTGTATACTTTTTGATAACACAAAAACAAGTGTGACGCGAGAAGATTTAAGGTTAGCATTTGAAAAAGATAACATTGAATCAAGACCTTTATGGAAACCGATGCATTTGCAACCAGTATTTAGTGATTGTGCCTATTTTGGTTCCAAAACATCAGAAAATTTGTTCAATAATGGGCTTTGTTTACCCTCAAGTTCAAATTTAACTGACAATGATAGAGAAAGAATAGCAAAAGTGATAAAGACTTTGTTTAGCATTTAACTTTTTCACTATTTTTACAGCTTAGTTAAAAACAAAAACCAACATTGAAAGAAACTACTTCGACAAATTTTTTTAAAGATTTAAATGGATTTTGGTCTAAAATTAATTTAAATTTTAGATTGGAAAATCTTGGCTATTTACCAAGATGGCTAGTGCTTTTGTTCGATATATTGGTGTTGTTCTTAGCTGCTTTAATAACACTATTGTTTTTTCGTGGTCTTAGACTGCATTATATAAAAAACGACTTTCTGTTTGAATGCTTATCACTTTATTTTGTTGTTAATGTTTTTTTCTTTTGGGCCTATAGAACGTATTCTGGAATTATAAGACACTCCTCATATGTTGATGCGTTGAAATTGTTTTTTGCACAATTTTTTTCGTTTACTATTTTAATGGTCATTAATTACTTTTTCCTCCAATTTCTAGATAGAAAGTTATTTCTAAATACAGGATTGGTTATAAATGGATTTTTATCGTTTTCATTTTTATTTCTCTACAGAGTTATAGTGAAACAAACATATGAACGCTATTTTAATCAAGGTGAAAAGACAAATTTAACTAGAGCACTAATTTTTGGAACCGATGCTAATGCTATTGCATTGGCAAATGCCTTAAGGACAGAAGTCCCAAAACGATTTAAATTAATTGGATTTATTGAAAAATCAAATCAAAATATAACCAAAAGAATATTAGATGTTCCTATTCTGCATATGGAAGGCAGCGCATCAGACTTGTTGAAAGATACAAATGCTGAAACATTAATCATTGTGGATAAAAATCTTTCAAAATTAGAAAGGTCTCAAATTGTGGAGGATTGTTTAGAATCAGATTTTAAGGTTTATACCATTCCATTAGTGGCAGATTTAGAAGGGCAAAAAGAAATTACAAAAAATATTAAAACCTTTGAAATTCTAGATTTATTAGAGCGTAAGCCTATTATTCTTGATAACAAATCCATTTCAAAACAACTCAAAGGGAAAAAAGTAATGGTAACTGGCGCTGCTGGTTCTATTGGGAGTGAGATTGTAAGGCAGGTTTTAAGTTTTGAGCCTCGTAAAATTATTGTATTAGATCAAGCTGAATCTCCTTTGCATGAATTGAGCCTTGAGATTATGAATGTAAATCCAAATGTGATAATTGTCAATGTTATTTCTGATATTAGAGTGAAAGAGTCCATTGAGCAGGTCTTCTTAAAATATAAGCCTGAAGTGGTCTATCATGCAGCAGCCTATAAGCATGTTCCGTTGATGGAAGAAAATCCAGCTCAAGCTATTTTTACCAATGTCTTAGGTACAAAAAATATAGCTGATTTGGCTTTTGAACATGATGTAGAGCGATTTGTAATGGTTTCTACCGATAAAGCAGTTAACCCAAGTAATGTAATGGGTGCGAGTAAACGAATTGCTGAAAAATATGTACAATCATTGGATTATAAATTAAAAGATAAAAACAATACTAGAACAAAATACATAACTACTCGCTTTGGAAATGTTCTAGGCTCTAACGGCTCAGTAGTGCCGCTGTTTAAAAAGCAAATTCAAGAAGGAGGGCCAATCACTATTACTCATCCTGAAATCATTAGGTATTTCATGACCATCCCTGAAGCCTGTCAACTAGTGCTCGAAGCTGGTGCTATGGGTGTTGGTGGTGAGATTTTTATTTTTGATATGGGAGCCCCCGTTAAAATTATTGACTTAGCTCGAAAAATGATTCGGTTAGCTGGTTTTGTTCCTGATAAAGACATAAAAATAAAAATTATTGGTCTTCGTCCTGGTGAAAAACTCTATGAAGAATTATTGAATGATTCCTCAAGAAACCTCCCTACACATAATGAAAAAATTCTTATTGCTCATGAAAGCATGATGAAATATGATGAAATAAATAAATCAATTTCAGAACTTATTGAAACTGCCAAAATAAAATCAAATAGTGCCATAGTAACTAAAATGAAAAAAATTGTACCAGAATTCAAAAGTTTAAATTCAATATACGAAGAATTGGATAGTATTTAATCCATTTTTCAGATTGCTTTTGTATTAATTATCTAATTAATTTAGACTTTCCTTTCTGAATTAGAAAATGTAATTGTAGATTTGCACGAACAAAAAATATTAACATTATTCTATTTAGAGATAGCATATAAACCATTTAAATTATGATTAAAAAGTTATTTTTTTTAATAATAGCTTCCCTTTTTATACAGTCTTGCGCCAGTAAAAAAGATATTATATATTATCAAGATGTCAATGACGAATCACATGACAACATCAATTTTTTAGCTAATAAACTTCAGGTAAATGATATATTATTTATAAAAGTTTCTGCTTTAATTCAAGAATCGGCTGACCCATTTAATATTCAAGTTAGTGCCTTAGGTAATATCAATGTTGAAACATATAGAATACAAGGTTATTTAGTTTCTCAAAAAGGAACCATTGTATTTCCTCTTTTAGGTGAAATAAGTGTAGTAGGAAAAAGTACAGATGAAGTTCAAAATCTTATTATTAATATGCTAAAAGAAAGAGGATATATAAAAGACCCAACAGTAAGTGTTAGAATTATTAATAGTAAAGTAACTGTTTTGGGAGAAGTGAAATCTCCTGGAACATACAGTTTTGACGAGCAGAATATATCTTTGAATCAGGCTATAGGATATGCTGGAGATTTGACAATAAACGGCGTTAGAAAAGACGTGTTGCTTATTAGAGAAATAAATGGAGTGAGAACATATATCCATTTAGATTTAACTACTTCTAAATGGTTTGAAGGACCATATTATTATGTGAAGCAAAATGATATTATTATTGTTAATCCAAATGGACCAAGAGTTATGCAATCGGGATATTTATCTAATATTGGAAGTGTATTAGGTGTTTTATCTTTTGCACTAACAATTATAATATTATTAAAAAAATAGTTTATGGAAAACCATTATGATGACTCTATTGATAAAGGAGGAAGTTTTAATATAATAGAAGAGTTTTTTAAGTACTTCAGATATTGGTATTATTTTTTGATTTCTGTAACAGTATGTTTTTTTGCAGTTAAATATTACCTCAATCACACTATTCCTATATACGAATCACAGACTAATGTTAAAATTATTGATGATTCAAAAAATAGTTTTTCTCTGCCAAGCGCAGGGCTTTCTTTGTTTAGTAGATCCAAAGTAAATCTTGATAATCAAATAGAAGTTCTTAAATCTTATAAACTGCTAGAGCAGGTTACTAAAAGTTTAGACCTTAACACAAAATATTATAAAGTTGGTTATTTTAATGATTTAGAATTATGGAAGAGCAGACCTTTTGATGTTGAATGGTTAAGTTCTTCAGTTACTATGGAACGCAGAACAGTTTCCATTGAAATTGAACTTGAAAAAGACAAATATAAAATATTAGAAGTCAATGGAACGGATAAAAATGAATTTGTGCCATATGATGTAGCTCATAATATCAATGGAATACCATTTAAAATATCTCTTCAAGTTGGTGCAAAAATTAAGAAATTATACGGTAATCGCTACCTGATAAAAAGAAATTCTTTGCAGTCAGAGGTTGTGAATTTATCTAATAGTTTAAAAATATTAAATAAAAATGAAAATTCAGATGTATTAAATATTTCCATATCAGGAGCCAATAAAGATAAATCGGAAGCTATCTTGAATGAAGTTATTAAACAATTTGATATTGATGGTTTAAACGATAGAAGACTTGTGTCACAAAGAACAATTGAGTTTGTTAATGAGCGTTTTAAATCACTAGAAGATGAATTAGATTCGATAGAAACCCGAAAAGCAAATTATAAACGTAGCAATGAATTAACCTTTCTAGAAGCAGATGCAGCATCTGTAACAGATAGTAAAAAGTCTGCTAAAAACGATGTGTTTCATATTGAAACTCAAATTGCCCTTTCAAAACTTTTAGAACAATCTGTTAGAACAGATAAAAATTTAACATTACTTCCTACAAACATAGGGGTAGATAATGTAGAAATTAATACTGTAATAAATGATTTTAATACAGTGGTATTAGAACGAGATAAATTGTCAGTTAGTGCAGGAGAAAATAACCCAAAGTTTATAATATTAAAAGATAAGTTAATAGGTCTTCAATCAAACATTATTAAAACAATAAAAGATTACCAAAAAGACCTAGAAGTTTCACTTGCCAAAAATAATGTATTGAAACAAGTGACTATGAGTAAGTTTAGTCATATTCCAACAGACGAAAAGGTACTTAATGGTATTGAAAGAAATAAAAATATTAAAGAAGCACTCTATATTCTTTTGCTACAAAAAAGAGAGGAAGCGGCTGTAAATTTAGCAATCACATCTTCCTCTATAAAAGTGATTGATTACGCTTTGACTAATACAGTTCCAGCGTCACCAAAAAGAGCCAGTTATTTTATTGGTTCCATTATAGCTGGATTGCTACTGCCGTTTTTAATTATATATATCAGCTTTTTATTAGATGATAAAGTACATACAATTGAAGACATATCAAGATTGGCTAAAGGTAAAATTATACTTTCCGAAATCCCGCATATTCATAATATTGAAAAACTTACCACTTTTAATGACAGGTCAATTCTTGGAGAATCTTTTAGAATTCTAAGAACCAATTTGTCTTATGTTTTACCTTTAAAAGTGGATAATATTGGTCAAACAATTTTAGTTGCTTCAACAATTAAAGGAGAAGGAAAAACTTTTACTGCTATAAATTTATCCATCTCTTTTGCGATTATGAATAAAAAAGTACTGTTAATTGGATCGGATTTAAGAAACCCACAATTACACCAGTATATAGGTACTAATAAAGATGAATTAGGATTACAAGATTATCTTCATGATGTATCGGTTGATTGGCATAATATCGTAAAGAAAAGCCAGTTAGATAATCCAAATTTAGACATTATTTTATCAGGAAGAATACCGCCAAACCCTGCTGAGCTTCTTTCAAATGGACGAAAAGAGTTGTTGATTAAGGAAGCAAGAAAGGAATATGATTTCATTATCATTGATAGTGCTCCAACGCTTTTGGTTACAGATACACTATTAATTTCACAATTTGTAGATGCTACATTATATGTGGTTAGAGCTGATTTTACACCAAAAAAATTAATTCCATTCTCTGTAAATTTAAGCAACAAGGAAAAACTAAAAAACATGACCTATGTTATCAATAATGTTGGATTAAATTATGGTTATGGCTATAAATATGGCTACAGCTATAAATATAAATATAATTATGCCTACGGATATGGATATGGTTACTCCGCTGATCCTTCGTATAAAAAATCTTTGGGAAGAAAAATAAAATCAATTTTCAGAAATAAAGAAGAATCTTAGAAATTAAAGAAAGAGTTGTTTTGAAAAATATCTGTCAATAGAGAGTGGTTTTTCAGAACAACTTTTTTACTTATATAGTCTAAATGTCTGACATGATGTACGTCAGAACCTATAAAATCAATCTTTCCACTTCCTATAAGGTAGTCTGCAATTTTTGCAACATTAGCTCCATAATATCCAGTTGTAGACAACATATTTAATTGAAAATAACAACCAGCTTCCTTTAATTTATTGTATTCATTAAGATTATTGTGGTAAAAATTGTACCGCTCAGGATGAGCCAAAATAGGTTTGTAACCGTGAGTTTGTAACTCGTATAAGGTTTCATATAATTGAATAGGTGGACTTAAATAGGATATTTCAATAAGTACATAATTGTCACGTAAAGTAAGTAGCGGTTCTTTAGTAAAAAGCTCTCTAAACTGAAAATCCAACATATATTCAGCAGCAGCTTTAAAACGGTTTTGAATATTTGGAGCATTTAATTCGGCTAAAGTACTGCTCTCTTTTTTTAAAATTTCAGCTCTTGTATTATCCCACACACCAACCATGACATGGGGGGTAGTGATAAATTTTCTAAACCCAAAATTTTCCAATCCATCAATTAAAAATTTGGTATCTTCAATGTCAGTTGCACCATCATCAATTCCGGGTAGTAAATGCGAATGTATATCTACATATCCGTCTGGGATTAAATCAGATAAAAATGGCTTTTGTTTAAAAAAATGTATCAAAATCTTAAAATTTGATTGCAAAATTAATCAAATAAAAATCGATTTCTCCAATTAAGTTGTAATACTAAATAAATCAACACTTTTGTTTTTTTAAGGATAGGCTAATTTATATATTTGCAAGAGGCATGATAAGTCAAATTAACCTTTAAACAAAAATGAACAATACTAATCAATCGCAAGATTGGGATTTGATAATTAAAGGACATTCGTCACTTTTTGACATTAAATTCAAAGATATTTGGAATTATAGAGACTTACTTTTTCTATTTGTCAAAAGAGATTTTGTTAGCTTTTACAAGCAAACGGTTTTAGGACCACTTTGGTTTTTTATTCAGCCCATTTTTACCATGATTGTCTTCACTTTTGTTTTTGGAACACTTGCCGGTATTAGTGCTGATGGGTTACCACATCAATTGTTTTACTTGGCGGGAATTACATCTTGGAATTATTTTTCCGATTGCTTAACTAAAACCAGCACTGTTTTTAGAGATAATGCCAATATCTTTGGTAAGGTTTATTTCCCCAGGTTGATTATGCCCCTGAGTATAGTAGTTAGTAATTTGGTTCGCTTCGGAGTTCAATTGCTGTTAATGCTATTCATGATGTTATATTACTATTATTTCCCTGTTTCTGGGGCCAGTTTTCACATTACTTCAGGGCTTTTATTGTTTCCAATATTAATATGTTTAATGGCGTTGTTAGGATTAGGTTTAGGATTAATAATCACAGCAATAACCACTAAATATAGAGATTTAACTTTCTTAGTGGCTTTCGGAGTCCAACTTTTGATGTATACTACTTCAGTAATTTACCCGCTTAGTTATGCCCGTGAAAAAGGTTATGGTTATTGGGTTGGATTAAATCCAATGACTGGAATTATAGAGGCTTTCCGTTATGCATTTCTTGGCAAAGGAGAGTTTACAGTTTCCAGTTTGAGTTATTCAGTAATTGTTACTTTTATTATTTTGTTTATTGGAATTATTATTTTTAATAAAACCGAAAAAAACTTCGTTGATACCATCTGATGAGTAAAACAATTATACAAGTCGAAAACCTTTCTAAGGCCTATCAAATTGGACAAATTGGTACAGGAACAATTTCTCGTGATATCGAACGTTTTTGGTTGACAAAAGTATTGGGTAAAGACGATCCGTTTTTAAAATTAGGGCAAACCAATGACAGAAGTATCAAAGGAGAAAGTGATATTGTTTGGTCTTTACAAGATATCAATTTTCAAATTAATCAAGGAGAAGCAGTTGGAATAATTGGAAAAAATGGAGCTGGAAAAAGTACACTTTTAAAATTATTATCTAGAGTTACAAGTCCCACCACAGGTCAAATTAAAATTAAAGGTAGAATTGCTAGTTTACTAGAAGTTGGTACTGGCTTCCATCCCGAATTATCTGGAAGAGAGAATATCTATTTGAACGGTGCTATATTAGGAATGCGTAAAAATGAAATTACTCGGAAGTTAGATGAAATTATTGATTTCTCTGGAGTTGAACGTTATGTTGACACACCAGTAAAAAGATATTCTTCGGGAATGTACGTGCGTTTGGCATTTGCAGTGGCAGCTCATTTAGAGAGTGAGATACTTATAGTTGATGAAGTATTGGCCGTAGGCGATGCCGAATTTCAAAAAAAATGCCTAGGCAAAATGGGCGACATCAGCAAAGGAGAAGGAAGGACAGTGCTTTTTGTAAGCCATAATATGGCAGCTGTAAGTTCTTTATGTCCCACATCTATTTTACTGAATAATGGTAAAATATTTGCCAAAGATAGTACCCCTAAAATAATAGATTTATACGTTAATAATGGTGATTTTGAAACAAGTGGTTTCGACTTTACTTTCCGAGAAGAAAGAAATTTATTGATTATTGAAACTAATTCGGATATAGATTATGATATTTTTAATGGATCATTTTTTATAAAAATGATTGATTATGATGGAAATGAGATTATGTTGCACGAAAAGAAAATGGACAACAACGAATCCGTCTTAAAAAAAATATCATTAGACTTGACAGGTCTCAATACAGGAGTTTATTCTATACAAATAAAAGTGTGGGCAACACTTCAAAGCGGAAAAGCATTAGCCATATCAACTCCATTTTATCCAATTAATATAAAATCATCCGATACGCAACATAAGAGGTTATTTGCTGGGCAAATAATTGAAACCAAATAAACGATGAAGGTATTAGTATGTTTTGGCACAAGACCGGAAGCCATAAAAATGGCGCCACTTTACCATCAATTAAGGAGCAACTCTTTTTTTGAAGTAAAACTTTGTGTAACGGCACAACATCGTAAAATGCTAGATCAGGTGCTTGGTTTTTTTGAAATTGTCCCTGATTATGATTTGGATTTAATGAAAGCCAATCAAACATTAAACGGATTGAGTGCTACTATTTTATCCGAAATGGACAACGTTTTAATGACTGAAAACCCTAATATTGTTTTGGTTCATGGAGATACAACTACATCTTCTATGGTAGCTTTAGCAGCTTTTCATAGAGGTATTAGAGTAGGACATGTTGAAGCTGGACTAAGAACCTACGACAAAAAAGCGCCTTTCCCAGAAGAGATTAACCGTCAATTGACAGGAAGGATAGCCGATTTTCATTTTGCACCAACTTCTTTAGCTAAAAACAACTTATTAAATGAAGGTGTTTCCGAAAAAAACATACTTGTTACCGGAAATACTGTGATCGATGCCTTGCTTTGGACAAAAAGCAAACTCGAATCAAATTTTATTAATAATCAAATCGAAGATTTAAAGTTTCTTCAACAAAAGCAATTTATATTAGTCACCGGTCATCGTCGAGAAAGTTTTGGAGAAGGATTTGTTTCTTTTTGTAAAGCATTACTCAAAATAGTTGAAGAAACCAATGTTACAATTGTTTTTCCAGTGCACCTGAATCCAAATGTTCAGGAGCCTGTTTATAAAGCACTTGGTAATAATAAAAATATACATTTACTCGAACCAGTAGAATATCCAGTTATGGTTTGGTTGATGCAACATTGTAGTTTGATTATTTCCGATTCTGGAGGAATACAAGAAGAAGCGCCAACCTTCAAAAAGCATATTTTGGTGACTAGAGAAGTTTCAGAAAGACCAGAAGGAGTTGAAACAGGTTTTTCTACTTTAGTAGGAACAAATAAAGATTTAATAGTTGAAAATGCGCTATACTATCTTAAAAATGGCTTCAGTCCTTTAAATGAAAACCCATATGGAGAAGGAGATGCTTCTGAAAAAATTGTAATTTATTTAGAAAAAAATCTTTAATGAAAATCTTAGTCATATCAGAGTCGATTAATGTGAATGATAGCAGTAGTGCTTCTAAGGTAAATGTTGCTTTAATTTCTAATTTAAAAAAAGCAGGTTTTAATCTTAAGGTTTTACATTATTCTCATAAAAAGATTGACTTAGAAGGAATTGAATGTGTGTGGATTAAAGAAAACAGAATGTCAATGTTATTTTTTTTATCCAGATTTGTTCGCCTTTTTCAAAGACACTCCAAAATTCTTATAAATCATAGACTTGAAAATATTTTTGGCTTTTCATTTACACATAGCAATGATACAAATCAAATAGCTAAAATAATAAAAAAGGAATGTTCATATAATCCCGATTTAATATTAACACTAAGTAAAGGTGGTAGTTTCAGACCTCATAGGGCTATGTTGAAGTTACCCAAACTACAGCGAAAATGGATGGCTTATATTCATGATCCTTATCCGTTTCATATGTACCCAAGACCTTTTAATTGGGTAGAATATGGATACAGACATAAAGAAAAATTCATGCGCGAAATAACCGAAAAGTCTAAGTTTTTGGCATTTCCAAGTTTGTTACTCAAGCAATGGATGGAAAGTTATTTCCCTGCCGTTGAACATAAAAGCGAAGTTATTCCACATCAAATAAATGCATCATTTCAACCAGAATCTGTGATTGATTTTTTTAAGGAAAACGAATTTTCATTGTTGCATGCGGGTAATTTATTGAAACAACGAAATCCAGAGTTTTTGTTAAAAGCATATTTGAATTTTCTAAAAAATAACCCTGAAGCTATAGAAAATAGTATGTTGTATTTAATTGGTAATAACGATTCACACAAAAAATTACTGAAACAATATAAAAATCACCCTAATATTTGTATTAAAAATTATATAGAATATAACCTAGTACAAACACTTGAGAATAATGTTGCAGTTAATATTATTTTGGAAGCTGTTTCTGAAATCAGTCCATTTTTACCAGGTAAATTTCCCAATTGTGTTGTTGCCAATAAACCGATACTAATTTTAGGTCCCTATTACAGTGAAGTAAAACGATTGTTAGGTAACAATTACCCTTATTGGTCTGAAGCCAATGACGAAAAATCAATTGAATGTATAATTACTTCTTTATACCTAACATGGAAAAATAATCCATCGAGCTTAAAATTAAACAGAAAGGATTTGGTTGATTATTCAACAGAGTTGTATTTGAAAAATGTAATGGAAAATTTAAAATAAATGAATTCCATACAAATTTCAATTCTAATATCTACCAAAAACCGATGCGAGGATTTACTTTTTACCTTGCAAAAAATAAAACCGCTTTTAAACGAAAAAGTTAAATGTGTTGTTTATGATGATGGTTCTACTGACACTACCACAGAAAAAATTAGGAACATGTTTCCTGATGTTCAATTAAAGCGAAATGAAACTTCCAAAGGCTATTTGTATTGTCGAAATACAATGCTTAATGAAACTCAAGCAGATTATGCCATTTCATTAGACGATGATGCTCATTTTTTGGTTGATAATCCGATAAATTTATTGGTAAATTATTTTGAAGAAAATCCACGTTGCGGATTAATCGCTGCTAGAATTTTATGGACAAAAAACAAAGTCGAGTTTTCAAACAGCAACGAAGAGGTGCAAACAGTAAAAAGTTTCGTTGGTTGTGGTCATGTTTGGAGAATGAAAGCATGGAAAACTATTCCCAATTATCCAGAATGGTTTGAGTTTTATGGAGAAGAAAGTTTTGCATCATTACAGTTGTTCAAAAATAAATGGGAAGTGCATTATTTACCAAGTTTTTTGGTGCAACATCGGGTTGATTTAAAAGAAAGAGCAAAAAACAAAGCGCAATTTGTATTTCGATTAAGAAGATCTTTGCGTGCAGATTGGTATAATTACTTATTGTTTTTCCCATTAGGTAAAGCTTTAAAATGTATTTGCTATTCGATTTGGATGCAATTTAAAACCAAAATTACAAGAGGCAATTTAAAAATAATCTATCCTATAATTTTAGCTGTTTTTGATTTAGCCATAGCTTTTCCAAAGCTCATAAAACATAGAAATACATTGACTCTTAAGGAATATAACAAGTACATTAAATTAAACGAAGCAAAAGTATATTGGAAACCAGAAAAATAGTTAATTTTACTACCTTTCAATAGACTTTAATGAACAGTAAACCCTATTTAATTGCTGAAATTGCACAAGCTCATGAAGGGAGTTTAGGTGTTTTGCATTCCTATATTGATGCCGTTGCCAAAACCGGTGTTCAGGCTATTAAATTTCAACTTCATATAGCAGAAGCCGAAAGCAGTATTCATGAACCCTTTCGTGTAAAATTTTCGAAAGAGGATGCAACCAGATACGACTACTGGAAAAGAATGGAATTTACATTATCACAATGGAAAGAAATAAAAAATCATTGTGATGAAGTTGGATTAGATTTTATCTGCTCACCATTCAGTAATTTGGCGGTTGATTGGTTAGAGGAAATAGGAGTTCACACCTACAAGATTGGTTCTGGCGAAGTGACTAATTTTCTTTTACTAGAAAAAATTTCGCAAACAGGAAAGCCTATTATCCTATCATCAGGAATGAGCAGCTTTTCAGAATTAGACAATACAGTGGAATTCCTTAAAGATAAGAAAGTCAATTTTTCGATATTACAATGCACAACAGCCTATCCAACAAAACCAGAACAATACGGACTTAATGTCATCAGCAAACTAAAGGATAGGTATCAGGTTCCTGTTGGATTTTCCGATCATTCGGCCAAAGTAGCCACTGGAATTGCTGCTGTGGCTCTAGGTGCTGAAATACTAGAATTTCATGTTGTTTTCCATCGAAATCTTTTCGGTCCTGATGCAATTGCATCATTAACCATTGAAGAAACAAAAGAATTAGTGGAAGCGGTAAACGCGATTTATTTAGCACAAAGAAACCCGATTGATAAAAGTAATAGTGACAGTTTTAATGAACTTAAAACTATCTTTGAAAAATCATTAGCTCTAAATAAAAAATTACCAAAAGGTCATATCCTTTCCTTTAACGATTTGGAGAGTAAAAAACCTAAAGGTTATGGTATATCTGCAACCGATTTCAAATCAGTAATTGGTAGAAAATTAAAAAGCGATAAATCCCAATGGGATTTTTTGAATGAAGAAGATTTAGAATGAGTACAAAAAGAAAAATAGCAGTAGTCATTACGGCTAGACCTTCCTATAGTCGAGTTAAAACCGTTTTAACGGCTATCAATAAACATCCCGAATTGGAGTTACAGCTTATCATAGCTGCTTCAGCTTTGCTTGACCGATATGGGAGTGCCGTAAACTATATTGAAAAAGATGGTTTCGAAATTGCTGCCAAAGTGTTCAATGTGCTCGAAGGTGAAAACCTTACCGCAGCTGCAAAAACTACAGGAATCGGAATTCTTGAATTATCCACCGTTTTTGATAATCTTAGACCCGATATTGTAGTAACTGTTGCCGACCGCTTTGAAACTATGGCTACAGCTATTTCAGCTTCTTTTATGAATATACCTTTAGCGCATATTCAAGGTGGTGAAGTAACTGGAAACATTGATGAAAAGGTAAGACATTCTATCACAAAACTGGCAGATTATCATTTTGTAGCCTCAGAAAATG
>CANJDA010000031.1 GCA_947472705.1 Flavobacteriaceae bacterium | reverse complement strand
TTGTATTTAAAGAAATCTGGAAAAAAATTGGAACTAATATTCATACCTATAAAACTTATCCAAGAATCGTTGGAGAAACAGGAGGTAAAGATTTTGTGATAGCGCATCCAAGTGCCAATGTAAAGCAAGTCGTTACCGGAATTACTCGTGGTGCTTTTGAATTTCAAGGTCAAAAATGTTCGGCTGCATCAAGAGGCTATATTCCTCAAAGTTTGTGGCCAGCGGTTAAAGAGCAATTAATTACTGATGTAAAATCAATGAAAATGGGTTCTCCAGAAGATTTTGGTAACTTCATTACAGCGGTTATTCATGAGGGTTCTTTTGATAAATTGGCAAGTTTTATTGATCAAGCTAAAAAAGATTCGGATGCTGAAATTATCGTTGGTGGCAACTATGATAAATCTAAAGGATATTTTATAGAACCAACCGTAATCGTTACTACCAATCCAAAGTATGCCACCATGGAAACGGAACTATTTGGGCCAGTTATGACGATTTATGTGTATGACGATGCTAAATGGAGCGAAACCTTAGCCTTGGTTGATGGAACATCAGAATACGCCTTGACTGGAGCCATTTTTAGCCAGGACCGTTATGCTATTGAAGAAGCTACCTTGGCCTTACAAAACAGTGCTGGAAACTTTTACATCAACGACAAACCAACAGGAGCAGTAGTGGGCATGCAACCATTTGGAGGTGCCAGAGCTTCAGGAACTAATGATAAAGCGGGTTCTATGCAAAACTTGTTGCGTTGGGTTTCGCCAAGAACGATAAAAGAAACAATGGTCACACCAGAGGATTATCGTTATCCTTTTTTAGGAGAATAATAAATCCAACATATAAAATTAAAAGCCCAGACATTACTGTTTGGGCTTTTTTATTTTAAAAAAACAAAAGGTATTGGTAAAAAATAATTACTTACATTTATTCTTTTCAATCAATTATTTCTATGAAAAAAATTATAGCACTACTACTACTTTTAAATTCACTTCCATTTTATGCACAGTGGTGGACACTTCAAAATTCGGGAGTTACTGCAAACTTAAATGATGTTAGTGGCATTACTGGAAATGAAGTTCTAATAGTTGGTAATAGTGGAACTATATTAAAAACCATTGACGGAGGTGTACATTGGGTACAAAAAACATCAAGTACTATATCAAATTTGATGAAAATACAATTTGTGAATCCTACTATTGGCTATGCTGTTGGTGAAAACGGAACCCTTCTTAAAACTACTGATAGCGGTGAAAGTTGGTCAACAATAACTACCGGAATTACTTCAAATTTTTATGGATTATCTTGTTTGAGTGAGAATGTATTTTACATTTCTGGCGACAATGGTTTAGTATTAAAAACGATTGATGGTGGAACTAATTTCAGCAACGAAAGCTATGTTGGAAATTATTCCTTTAAGACCGTTCAGTTTTTAAATGACCAAGTAGGTTATGCTTGTAGTTTTGAATATTCTGGATCAGATAGTAATGCTTTTATTAAGACTAATGATGGTGGAGAAACATGGACATTCCTATCAAACGAAGTGACTTCTTTTTACTTTTTAAACGAAAATATTGGTTTTCTAAAAACATTTGGTCCCGTTTTCAAAACCATTGATGGTGGAGTGAATTTAATATACATGGGTGATTCTAATTCTCAAACAGCTGATTTATTTTCCATGAATGAAAACCTAGTTTGGAGTGTTGAAAATACTTTTACACTTTGCAATTGTTCTTATTTCTGTATTGAAAAGAGAGAGTTGGACAATACACAGGTTCTTTCGGCAGCTCAAAACTGTTATGCAGATACGGCTGGAAACCCTCCTTTTGAAGCCATTACTTTTGCAGATGCCACAACTGGTTATGTGGTAGGTGATTATGGTATAATTTACAAAAATGCTACTGGCACCATGGAAGATTTAGGTGTTGCTGAATTTAATAAAAATAGTATTTACATTTCTCCCAATCCTGCTTTTGAGCTAATAACCATTGAAAACAAAAGCAACACTCAGATAAACTCAATTACCATAACTGATATGAATGGGCGAATTATCTTAGAGGATAATACAGCTCATACAACACTTGATGTAAACTCTTTATCAAATGGAGTTTATTTTATTCAATTTGCTTCTGAAAAAGGAAGCATTACTAAGAAATTAATTAAGAAATAGTTATTGCTAATTTGCAAAAAACAATATTCTTAACTTATTAAAGACCTAAGTTCTAGCTTGGGCTTTTTTATTTCATTGAAAATGAATTTTTTGTATCTTCGTGCGTCTATTTAACTATCGTACTATGAAAACAAAATTACTTATACTATTATTTTTTACAATATTAATTGCATCCGCTCAAAGCCCGATACCGACTTTTTACGGAGCAGACAATTCAACTTTTAGCTTGGTCACTTCTGCAAATGCTTTAGACCACAGTGCAACAGGAGCCAGTCAAACCTGGAATTTTAATCAATTGCTTTCATTAGGTACGGAAATTAGAAATTATGTTGCTCCAACAACAACTGAATCAACTACTTATCCTGGCACCACCAATGTAATTGTTTCAAACAGCACCGTAAATGCGGTATTATCAACTTCAAAAATGTATACCAAAAACCCTGGTAACATTTTATCAATTACAGGTATTAATGGAGGCGGATTAGATGCCAATTTCACAACTAATAATGCCACTTTAGGAGCATTCCCTATGAATTATGGCTATTCAAATTCAGATAATGTGGCTGGAAATTATGTTTACACCACCTATTCTGGTACATTTTCAGGAACGTTAGTGACTACAGTAGACGCTTATGGGACATTAAATTTAAATGACTTTGGAACAGGTGCCTACTCAGGTAATGTAACCCGATTGAAAACAGTTTTAACCATTTCATTGAATTATAGTTTTTTTACTAATGTAGGTACGGTGACGCAAACTTCTTATAGTTATTATGATGCATCAGATGGAACTGGTAATCCGATTTTCAGAAGTGTAACTACTGCTGCTGTCGTGCCTTTGATGTCTATTAATCAAACAGATACTACTTTAGAGAAATTTGAAACTGTTCTTTTAAATAATACAAGTAATACTTTTAGTAATCTTTGGGTAAAAAACCCAGTTCAAAACAATATTGAAATCAACACAACAAATGGTATTAACAATGCCAACATCCGTATAACTGATATGCTAGGCAAAATCATTTATCAAACCAAAAACGAAACCATAAATGGAACTTTTGAGATTCCTGTTGAATTAAACAAAGGGATTTATCTTATAACCATTGAGTCTGAAACAGGAAGTATAACAAAGAAAATTATAAAGAACTAAATATTACCAAGTGCTTATTCCTAAAACTTCAAGAGCGCTTCTCCAAAAGGGGAAGCGTTTTTTTTATGCTTTAAATTTCAAGGGTAAATGAACAACTTTCTTTGTTTCAAAAAATTCTTCTGAGAAAAACTCAGCGATATTGTATTCTTTTGCGGCAGGGAAATCTTTTAATTCCTCTGTCAAATCACCCCCTTTTAAATAAAGAATACCATTCTTCATTTCGTGTTTATTTTGTTTTTTAATTTTATCTTTTATCCAAGAAACAAAGTCGGGCATATTAGTCACTGCCCTACTCACGATAAAATCAAAGTCTCCCTTTACATTTTCAGCTCGCATTTGTTCTGCTTTTACATTTTTCAATCCTAAAGCATCTGCAACGGCCTGAACTACTTTTATTTTTTTGGCTATTACATCAATCAAATAAAATCGAGTTTCAGGAAATAAAATAGCTAAGGGTATCCCAGGAAAACCTCCTCCTGTGCCCACATCTAAAATGTAGGTCCCTGGTTCAAAAGGTTGAATTTTGGCAATAGCCAAAGAGTGCAAAACATGTTTAGTATACAATTCATCAATATCCTTACGAGATATCACGTTGATTTTGGCATTCCAGTCTTGATATAAGGCTTCTAGTTTTTGAAACTGTAGTATTTGATTTTCAGTAAGGTTGGGAAATTGTTTGATTATTTCTTCCATGAATAGAATTTTCAACAAAAATAACGTTTTCGTTGATAAAAAATGATGATTATCATCTTCAAAAAAATTTTAATAATTACCTTTGAGCAAAATTTTACCCCACAAAAATGGATACTACAACACCTATATTTTCAAAAACAGATAATTTAAAATTCTTTAGAACTTTGAATTCTAGAGTAAATAATTATTTCAAAGAAAACAACCTTGATAGAACCGGAAATTGGAAATTACATTTGAAAACCATTGTAATGTTTTCCATTTTCTTGACACCTTACTTTATTTTATTGGCTATGCACCTTCCCATCTGGGCCTATCTTTTACTAAACGTAGTGATTGGTGTGGGAATGGCAGGTGTGGGAATGAACGTTATGCACGATGGCAATCATGGTGCTTATTCTTCAAAGTCATGGGTGAATAAAATGATGGGAGGAAGTATTTATATTTTGGCCGGAAATGTATACAACTGGCAAGTACAACACAATGTTTTGCACCATACCTATACCAATATTTTAGGCCATGATGAAGATTTAGAAGCGGGAAGAATCATGCGCTTCACCAAAGAAGCCAAATGGTACCGCATTCATAAATTCCAACAATATTATTCTATTTTCTTATATGGTTTACTAACTTTTAACTGGGCTATTACAACAGATTTCCTTCAAATGAAACGCTATTTGAAAAGAAATTTATCCTATGGTGAATTCAAAAAACCAGTTATTCGTTGGACTACTTTAATCATTACAAAAATAATTTACTTTTCGATTTGGTTGGCAATTCCAATGATATTAGGCGTTGATTGGTGGAAAGTAGTTTTAGGCTTTTTGGTAATGCACTATACTGCAGGAGTTATATTGAGTGTGGTTTTTCAATTAGCTCACGTAGTTGAAGAAACCGAAAACCCTATTCCGGATGATAATGGAGAAATAGAAAACACTTGGGCTATTCATCAATTGTTCACTACCGCTAATTTTGCTCCAAAAAATTGGTTAGTCAATTACTATACTGGAGGCTTAAATCACCAAGTTGAACACCATTTATTTCCAAATATTAGTCACGTTCATTATGATAAGATTGCCGAAATTGTGAAGCAAACAGCAGCAGAATGTGAATTGCCTTATTATGAATTTAAAACCACTAGAGCGGCCATCATTTCCCATTTCAAACATTTAAGGGATTTGGGAAGACAGCCACAATTAGCATAAAATTTAAAAGAGACGCCTTGACTGGCGTCTCTTTATTTACTCTAATCACACAACAATGAACAACGTTTTATCAGACAGAATCAACAATTTATCTACTTCGCAAACTTTGGCAATGGCAGCATTGGCGCGTGAATTAAAAGTACAAGGAAAAGATATTATCAGTTTAAGTTTAGGAGAACCCGATTTCAATACCCCTGATTTCATAAAAGAAGCAGCCAAAAAAGCTATAGATGAAAACTACAGCACCTACACTCCTGTTGATGGTTATATGGAATTGAAAGAAGCCATTTGCCGTAAATTCAAAAGAGACAATAATTTGGATTATAAACCTGCCAATGTTGTTGTTTCTACCGGAGCTAAGCAATCCTTGTACAATGTAGCCCAAGTCATGCTGAATGATGGAGACGAGGTAATTCTTCCAGCACCATATTGGGTTTCCTATTTCGAAATTATCAAGTTATCTGGTGGTGTTCCCGTAGAAGTCCCAACTTCGGTAGAAACCGATTTCAAAATGACAGCCGAGCAATTAGAAAAAGCCATTACACCCAAAACCAAAATGATGTGGTTTAGTTCTCCGTGTAATCCAAGTGGTTCGGTATACAATCGCGAAGAGTTAACAGCTATTGGTAAAGTTTTAGAAAAATACCCAAATATTTATATTGTTTCTGATGAAATATATGAACACATTAATTTCTCAGGAACCTTTTGTAGCATAGGTTCAATTCCAGGATTATTTGAAAGAACAATTACTGTAAATGGTGTAGCCAAAGCCTTTGCCATGACGGGTTGGAGAATTGGATACATAGGCGCTCCCGAATTTATTGCGAAAGCTTGTACCAAAATGCAAGGTCAAGTAACATCAGGCGCTAATTCGATTGCACAAAGAGCAACCATTACTGCAGTAGATGCTAACCCTAGTGTTTTAAACAACATGGTAGCTGCTTTTAAAAATCGTAGAGATTTGGTAGTAGGTTTGGCAAAAGCGATACCAGGTATAAAACTCAATGTTCCCGAAGGGGCTTTTTATGTATTTCCTGATGTTTCGTCTTTCTTTGGTAAAACATTACGCGGAAAATTAATTGCTAATGCTGATGATTTCTCAATGTATTTATTATCAGAAGCCAATGTAGCAACAGTAACCGGAGACGCTTTTGGTAATCCAAATTGTATCCGAATTTCTTATGCCACTAGCGAAGAATTGCTAACTGAAGCTTTCAAAAGAATTAAGGAAGCTTTAGCATAATCATATACGCCTCAAGGAATCTTGGGGCTTTTTTATTTCAAATAAACAAACCAAAATGGCAAAAATACTTTTACTCGGTTCCGGAGAATTAGGAAAAGAATTTGTTATCGCAGCACAACGCATCGGGCAAAGTATTATTGCTGTCGACAGTTATGAAAATGCCCCAGCGATGCAGGTGGCTCATGGCTTTGAAGTCATCAATATGCTCGATGGCAGCGAATTGGATCGCATTGTAGCAAAACACCAACCCGATTTTATAGTTCCCGAAATTGAAGCCATACGCACGGAGCGCTTTTACGACTATGAAAAACAGGGCATTACGGTAGTACCTTCTGCGAAAGCGGCCAACTACACCATGAATCGTAAAGCAATTCGGGATTTGGCTGCCAAAGAACTGGGTTTGCGAACCGCTAATTATCGTTATGCAACTTCTGCAGTTGAACTGCAAGAAGCAGTTGCTGAAGTAGGGATTCCCTGTGTAGTAAAACCATTGATGAGTTCTTCGGGCAAAGGGCAATCCACCATTAAAACCGAAGCCGATATTGAAAAAGCTTGGCGCTATGCCGAGGAAGGTTCTCGTGGTGATATTATAGAAGTTATTTTAGAAGCCTTTGTGAATTTTAATTCGGAAATCACATTGCTTACCGTAACTCAAAATAGCAATCCAACGTTGTTCTGTGCTCCTATTGGCCACCGACAAGAGCGTGGCGATTATCAGGAAAGTTGGCAACCGGCATTAGTTTCCAACAAAGACATAGCTGAAGCGCAAGAGATGGCGCGAAAAGTTACCGAAGCTTTAGGCGGTGCTGGATTATTTGGTGTAGAGTTCTTCTTAACTGATGAAGGTGTATACTTTTCGGAACTCTCTCCAAGACCTCATGATACTGGGATGGTAACTTTAGCAGGAACCCAAAACTTTAACGAGTTTGAATTGCATTTGCGAGCGGTGTTGAGCTTGCCTATTTTTGAAATCACTTTAGAAAAAGCCGGAGCCAGCGCGGTAATTTTAGCTTCTGAAAATTCTGAAAATCCAACATATAGTGGTATAGAAACGATTGCGGCACTGCCTAAAACCGATTTTCGTATCTTTGGGAAACCAAGCTCCCGGCCGTATCGCAGAATGGGAGTAGTTTTGACCAGTGATTCCTTAGATACACCCATAGAAAGTTTAGTTAAAAGAGCCAAAACCACTGCCCAATTAGTAACTGTAAATTTATAAAACCATGAGTAAAAACATAATTTCAATTCTATTCCTTTTCTTTTGCATTGTAACCAATGCACAAGACAAAACTAAAACACAAATCGTAGAAGTTTCTTGTGGGCAATGCCAATTTGGGATGAAAGCTAAAGGATGTGATTTAGCCGTTCGAATTGATGGCAAAACGTATTTTATTGACGGAACCAAAATCGATGAACATGGTGATGCGCATGCCGAGGACGGATTTTGCAATGCAGTTCGAAAAGCAGAAGTGATTGGCGAAGTAAAAGAAGGTCGTTTTGTGGCGACTTATTTCAAATTACTCCCTGTAAAAGAATAAATAGAATTGGCACAAATTCTGGAAAATATCGGTAAGCATATTACGCTCACTCCAGAAGAGCAAGCATTGTTTTTATCAAAAATAGAGACAAAACACTTTAAGGCTAAAACCGTTATTTTAAATGCAGGTGAAGTTTGCACCCACTCCTACTTTGTGAATTCGGGCTTGCTAAGAAGCTTCAACATTAATGACAATATAGTAGAGCATGTTTTGAGTTTTGCTTGTGAAGGCTGGTGGATTGGCGATATGTACAGTCTGCTTTCGCAAAAACCTGGTAATCTTTTTATAGAAGTGGTGGAAGATGCCGAAGTGGTGTTATTATCCAAAGAAAATCAGGAACAGCTCTATAAAGAAATTCCAAAACTGGAACGCTTTTTCCGAATTCTTACTGAAAATTCACTAGTAGCATACCAAGAACGCCTGATGGATAACCTAAGCTTAACCGCCGAAGAACGCTTTGACAAATTCTGCAAACGCTATCCTACCCTAATTCAAAAAGTACCTCAAAAGCAAATTGCTTCCTATATTGGCGTAACGCCTGAGTTCTTTAGTAAGATGAAAGCAAGGATACTTAAAAAGTAAGTATTTATTATGGTGTAACTTACACCTACCACCCATATCTCCTTCATTGCTTCTTCTTATCTTCTTCCTGTCTCATTGCTATTGTGTTCGGGCTGTATACGTTGTCTGTGCGGTTTGTCTCCGATAAAACTACCTAAAACATCGGACTCACATCGGACACACATCGGACACACCCCGTATAAAACCAGTATAACCAATACTGCAGACGCTAATTTATTTCTTAATCTAGGTTAAGTGCTCAGCCTTTCTTCTCGTAGTAAATTTGTATCAAATTAATTAGTAAATTTATAAGATATGAAAAATACAGTTATACATAAAGCCAATACTCGTGGTCATGCCGACCACGGTTGGTTGAACGCCCATCATACTTTCAGCTTTGCCAGCTATTATGACCCTAACCGAGTACAGTTTGGTGTCTTGAGAGTTTTGAACGATGATATTGTAGCCTCAGGCATGGGCTTCGGAACTCATCCACATGACAATATGGAAATCATCACCATTCCTCTCGAAGGCGATTTGGCACACAAAGACAGCATGGGCAATACCGAAGTGATTAAATTTGGTGACGTGCAGGTCATGAGTGCCGGGACGGGTATACAACATTCAGAATTTAATCCGAATCATGACAAAAGAACAAATCTTCTTCAAATTTGGGTATTCCCAAAATACAGAAATGTAGAACCCCGTTACCAACAAATCACATTAGATATTACTGACCGTCATAATAAATTGCAACAAATCCTATCACCAAATGCAGACGATGCCGGAGTTTGGATTCACCAAGACGCTTGGTTTCACATGGGCAATTTAGACAAAGGAACTTCTTTAGATTATAACAGAAAAAAAGAAGGCAACGGTTTATATGTTTTCGTAATCAAAGGAAGCGTAAAAGTTGACGAACAAGAACTAGAACAACGCGATGGATTAGGCATTACCAATTTTAAGCAAGTAACTTTTGAAGCAACAACCGATACTGAAATTTTGTTAATGGAAGTTCCAATGATTCAATAAATACTGGTATTATGAGTGAAATACAATTAAAAATTGATGGCAAGAAAGGTTTTTTTTTCATTGATGTAGAGGGAAAGCATGAAGCCATGATGACCTTTGTTTTTGCCGGTGATGACAAAATTATCATTGATCATACCGAAGTGCATCCGGGAAATGAAGGTAAAGGATTTGGTAAACAAATGGTTACTAAAGCGGTGGAATGGGCAAGAGAAAATCATATTAAAATTATACCTCTTTGTCCGTTTGCTAAAAGTGTTTTTGATAAAGTCCCTGAGTTTAGAGACGTATTGTAATCATGGCAAATCTTTTAGAAAATAATATAGAAGGAAAAATAGGTACACAAACCTATTTGTGTACCATTTCATGGCGTAACGGCACCTTACTAATGGATGAACCTGAAAGCATTGGCGGACAAGACCTAGGTCCTGATCCCTTTTCTACTTTTTTGGCTTCATTAGCGGGTTGTACTCTATCAACATTGCGGATGTATATTGATAGAAAAGGTTGGGATATTCCCGAAATTTCTATTTCTTTAAATTTAGAACAGCAAATAGGTAAAGCATTAGAAACCACTATTTCAAGAATAATAACATTCTCAACCAACATTAGTGCCGAACAAAGAGAACGATTACTCATAATTGCTGATAAATGTCCTATTTCTAAATTATTAAAAAACAAAATAACTATTAACACCACTATATAATGGATCCGAAAGACCTAACCAAAGAATACACCAATGGCGAAGTGACCATAGTGTGGCAATCGGGCAAATGCATCCATTCTGCCAATTGCGTAAAAAACAATCCAGACGTATTCAAACCAAAGGAAAAACCATGGATTATTCCTGATGGTTCTTCTACAGATAAAATAATTGAGACCGTAAAAAAATGCCCGTCTGGTGCATTAACCTATTATATTAACAAAGACAAATGAAGAAAATTATAGCTTTTGGAGGTTCTTCAAGCAAGAATTCAATTAACAAACAATTTGCTGATTATGCGGCTAATTTGTTCCCCAATGTATTTGTAGAAGTGTTGGATTTAAATGAATATGAGATGCCTGTTTTCTCTGTAGACAAAGAAAAAGAAGATGGTATTCACCCAATGGCACAAGAATTTTATGCCAAAATAGGAAGTGCTGACTTCATTGTTCTTTCATTAGCAGAACATAATGGGGCCTATTCTTCTGCGTTTAAAAACACCCTAGATTGGGCTTCTCGAATTGATAATAAAACATTCCAACAAAAGCCAATGTTACTGTTGGCAACTTCGCCAGGAGCAAGAGGGGGCGCTAGTGTTTTAGATATTGCTACTAAACGATTTCCGTTTCAAGGAGCGGAAGTGAAAGGGAGTTTTTCATTACCTACTTTCTATGAAAATTTTGATGCTGTGAATGGCATTATCAATCCAGAGCTTAAAAAGCAATTATTAGAGATTATCAATTCGATTGAAATATAAGATTATAAAGTTGCCAATAGTAACCCCCTAGCCCCGATGGTAGCGGCACCTTGTATAGCGGACAGCGGGAAAATGGAAACCAAGAAAGCCCAAGCCATTGCGCTCCTAAAAAAATTCCTATTTTTGTCGTTCAAAACAATAATACTATCAAATGAAAGCATACGTTTTTCCTGGACAAGGAGCACAATTTACCGGAATGGGTAAAGAGTTATATGAAAATTCGGCTTTAGCCAAAGATTTATTTGAAAAAGCTAATGATATTTTAGGTTTCCGCATTACCGACATTATGTTTGAAGGAACTGCAGAAGAATTGAAAGAAACCAAGGTGACCCAACCAGCCGTTTTTTTACACTCGGTAATTTTGGCAAAAACATTAGACAATTTCCATCCTGATATGGTTGCCGGACATTCGTTAGGTGAATTTTCAGCATTAGTAGCCAATGGAGCTTTGTCTTTTGAAGATGGGCTGAAATTAGTATCTCAACGTGCTTTAGCCATGCAAAAAGCTTGTGAAGTTACACCAAGTACCATGGCGGCGGTTTTAAATTTAGACGATAAAATTGTAGAAGATATTTGCGCTTCAATTGATGGGGTTGTAGTGGCTGCCAATTATAACTGCCCAGGACAATTGGTTATTTCAGGTGAATACAAAGCGGTAGAATTAGCCTGCGAAAAGATGAAAGAAGCTGGTGCCAAGCGCGCTTTGATTTTGCCTGTTGGTGGCGCTTTTCATTCTCCAATGATGGAACCCGCCAGAGAAGAATTGGCCGCAGCCATAGAAGCTACAACATTCAACACCCCGAGTTGTCCAGTATATCAAAACGTGACGGCAAGTGCTGTTTCTGATGCAAATGAAATCAAGAAAAATTTAATTATACAGTTAACCGCTCCAGTAAAATGGACACAATCGGTACAACAAATGATTAAGGATGGTGCTACTAGCTTTACTGAAGTTGGCCCTGGAAAAGTACTAGTAGGTTTAGTAAATAAGATTGACAGAGAAGTAGAAACGATTTCGGCTTAATCAATTCAATATAAAAATTATATCCCCGCAGCGAAAGTTGTGGGGATTTTTGTTTACATTTGGTTGATAATTAAATACATAACCTATGGAAAATATACCCAAAATATTGAAAATAGTAGGTTTTAATTTTTTGCTTTTGGCATCTATCCTACTCCGTGCACAAAACAATACCTCTGATTTACAAGTTGATGATGGTGGCTTTACTTTTGCTATAAACGACGCAAAACATCCTTGTATCTCTGCTCAGGAATACTCTATTCTAAATACAGAAATCAGTGATAATCTGAAAAAATTGCATTTAGAAAACAACGCTACTAAAAATTCTCTGACTACTTCTCTAATTTGGCCTTTACGTATGGCAACAGGTTTTTCTCAATGTCAATATTATTTTATCGGTTCTTATGTTGACCAAAACACCGCTGCTACTGCCATACAGGATTTTAATTGTGAAACCAATACTTACGATGGACATCAAGGAACTGATATTGCTATATGGCCTTATGGTTTTTACAAAATGGACAACAGTCAGATTGAAGTAATAGCCGCAGCACCTGGTACAATCATTCAAAGAAATGATGGTAATTTTGACCGAAATTGCGCTTCTAATACAATGACGGCAAACTCTATTGTCATTCAACATGCTGATGGGAGCTATGCTTTATATTGGCATATGAAAAATGGTTCTGTTACTACAAAAACTGTTGGGCAAACAGTGGTTGCCGGAGAATATTTGGGGGTAGTTGGAAGTTCGGGAAGTTCATCTGGCCCACACCTTCATTTTGAAGTATGGTCAGGAACTACGAACACTACCTATAAAGATCCATTTTCTGGAAATTGCAATCTTTTGAATGCCAATTCATGGTGGGCTGTTCAAAAACCACATACTGATCCTGCTATAATGAAAGTATCGGTTAATACCACCGATATAGCTATGGCTACTTGTCCTGATAGTGATGTAATGACTGAGAGTGATGTTTTTCAAGTGCCGTTTCAAGGTGCTGGATTAACAGCTGGTTATGCAAAATTTTATATTTTCACTAGAGAGATCCCAGCCAATACTACACTGTCAATGTCAATATTAAATCCAAATGGCACAACATTCAACAGCTGGACTTATATTATGCCTACATTCAACAAAACTCGTTATTATGGCTTTTCTAAATTGCTACCAACAATTGATGGTGTTTATACCTTTCAAGCTACCTATAATGGGGTAACTTGTTCTAAAACTTTTACTATTACTCATAATTTAGGGATAGAACCTATTTCAGAAGTTAATCAATTCAATATATTTCCAAATCCTGTAAGTCATACTTTCATCATTAGTGCAGCTGCTATTGAAAATGGAAAATACACCTTGAAATTGACCAACGTTGCAGGACAACTAATAGCGACTGAAAATATTACCATTGACAACAACAAACTTGAAAAGTCATTTGCTGTTGATACATTATCCAATGGTATTTATTTTTTAACTTTGGATAATGCTACGTCTAGGATTAGCAAGAAGATTATCAAAAACTAAAACAATATATCAAATGAAAAAAACAATTTTAGCAATTGCTTTTATGGCTCTTACCCTGTTTTCTTGTCAAGACAAAACAAAAGAAAAACTGGAAGACGCAAAAGATGCCGTTACGGAAGAAGTAAAAGAGACTATTGACTCTGCCAAAGTAAAAGCTGAAAACAAATTAGATTCAGTAAAAGAAAAAGCAAAAACCAAAATGGATAGTGCTGTAATAAAAAGTGCTAACAAAATGGAAGAGGCGGCTAAAAAACTGAAAGAATCTGTAAAAAAATAATTCTAAATCCTCACTTAATGTGGGGATTTATTTTTTCTTATAATTGGTAATAAAAACACCCAAAATTATTAAAACTGTTGCTATTACAAAATCAAACTTAATCACTTCATTAAGTAACAACCAACCTAAAAAAACTGCAATTATAGTATTAATATAATTCAATATAGAAACTTGAATTGCAGAAACTCTTTTTAAGGCATAGTGATAGCAAAAAAATGCAGCTACAGATCCAAATATGGCTAAATATAAAGTGGCTGCCATACTTCTGAAACTCCACAAACTAACATCTACATTTGGAGAAAAAAGTAATGCCAAAAACAATTGAATTATGGAAGCTATAGTGAATTGATAAAATAAATTAAGCGCAATATTGTTTGACTTATGCGTATGTTTTTTAGAAAATACTGTTCCCGACGACCAAGCTAAAATAGCAATACTTAAAAACAATACTCCTGTTTTGTAATTGGGATCTAATATGTCTCCAAGACCCTCTCTAAAAATAAAAACAACGCCTGAAAAACCTAACATTACGCCTATAAACCCTCTGAAATTCGGCTTTTGTAAACCAAACAATGAACTTCCCATAAATACGACTAGAGGAGATAAAGCGCTTAAAATTGAAGTTAATCCGCTTGGCAAAGTTTGTTCTGCAATAGTGGTAAATCCGTTAGCAATAACAATCATCAAAATAGACGCTATTGCTTGTAATTTAAAATTTCCCCAACCAATCCAAGCGAGTTGTTTTTTATAAAGTAAAATAAACAAAACAATCAATGCAGCCACTCCTTGTCTTGTAGAAGTAATATACCAAGGTGGCATTGTTTCTACGGCAACTCTAATTCCTAAATATGTGGTTCCCCAAACAACAGCAACAACAACTAAGCATAAAATTAATTTAAAGTCTGGCTTTTCTGTCATCGTTTTTTGTGCTTTGATTACGACAGTAGTGCCACAATCTTCAATTATATTAAAAAGAAAGTTAGCTTCTAATTTTTTGCTCCCATTTCCATGCAGAGGCTAATGCATTCTCTAAAGAGGATTCCGATTTCCATCCTAGAACATTGTTAGCTTTACTCGTATTTGCGTAGGCTGAAACAACATCGCCTTCTCTCCGACCAACAATTTGATAATTCAATTTTTGACCCGAAACTTTTTCAAAAGCATTAATGACTTCTAGCACTGAACTTCCAGTGCCAGTTCCTAAATTGAAAGTTTCTACATTTTCAGCATTCTTTTTGTTTAGCAACCGTTGTAAGGCTATAACATGTGCTTTAGCCAAATCAACTACATGAATATAGTCGCGTATTGCTGTTCCATCAGGTGTTGGGTAATCATCTCCAAAAACAGAAAGCTTTTCTCTTAACCCAATAGCCGTTTGCGTAATAAATGGTACTAAATTTTGAGGAACTCCAAGTGGAAGCTCTCCTATTTCTGCTGTTGGATGTGCTCCAATTGGATTAAAATATCGGAGTAATATGGAATTCATGTTTGAAACTTTAGCAACGTCTCGAATAATTTCTTCGCCTATTTGCTTAGTATTTCCATAAGGAGACATAGCTGGTTGTACGAATGCATCTTCTGTAATTGGCATTTTTTCAGCTTGACCATAAACGGTACAAGACGAACTAAATATAAAATTAGCTAGAGGTAATTTTGTTAGTTCTTGTAAAACATACACCAGTGCATTGATGTTATTTTCATAATATAGCAATGGGTTTTCTACACTTTCTCCCACAGCTTTTGATGCTGCAAAATGAATAACTCCAACGGTATCTTTATGTCTTTTAAAAAAATCTTGAACCACTGATTTATCTCTTAAATCAATATTTTCGAAGATGGTTTTTTTGCCAGATATTTTTTCAATACCATCCAATACATCAATCGAAGAATTAGAAAGATTGTCAACAGCAACCACCTCAAAACCTTGACTTTGCAATTCAACAACAGTATGCGATCCAATAAAACCTAATCCACCTGTAACTATTACTTTCATCTTATTTTAAAAACTCTAAAACACTGTCTGTAATAAACTTGATTTGCTCATCGTCTAATTCGGTGTGCATTGGCAAAGAGATTACTTCTTTTACCAACTGGTTTGTTACCGGAAAATCCTCTTCTTTGTAACGAGTGTCAGCATATGCTTTTTGACTGTGCAACGGAATTGGGTAATAAATAGCACATGGAATTCCCTTGGCTAATAAATGTTCCATCAACGCATTTCTATCTGCATCGATAATTCGTAAAGTATATTGGTGGAAAACGTGACAATCACAGATATCACAGATACTTGGTGCAATGATATTTTTATGTCCATCAAAAGCAGCAGTATATTTACGAGCGGCATCCTGACGTGCTTTCCCATAATCGTCTAACAGAGGTAATTTTGCATTCAAAACACCTGCTTGAATACTATCTAAACGAGAGTTCACTCCTACTACATCATGGTGGTAACGCACATACATTCCATGATTCACAATGCCTCTTATTTTGTGTGCCAAAGCATCGTCATTGGTGAAAATAGCACCGCCATCTCCATAACATCCTAAATTTTTTGATGGAAAAAATGAAGTTGAAGAAACATGTCCAATGGTTCCAGCTTTCTTTTTAGTTCCGTCAGAGAATTTACAATTTGCTCCAATGGCTTGTGCATTATCTTCAATTACGTATAAATTGTGCTCTTTTGCAATGGCCATAATCGCTTCCATATTGGCAGCTCTTCCGAATAAATGTACTGGTACAATTGCTTTGGTTTTTGGCGTAATGGCTTTCTTTATGGCATCGATAGAAATATTCATATTCACGATATCCACATCCACTAAAACTGGAGTCAATTGTAATAAGGCAATCACTTCTACTGTTGCTGCAAAAGTAAAATCGGCCGTTATAACTTCATCCCCTGGTTTTAAATCCAAGCCCATCATGGCAATTTGCAATGCGTCAGTACCATTAGCACACGGAATCACATGTTTTACGTCTATGTATTGCTCTAAGTTTTTTTGAAATTCATGAACCAATGGGCCGTTGATGTACGTTGTAGTATCTAAAACTTCTTGAATGGAAGCGTTGACTGCATCTTTTATTTTATCATATTGACTTTTTAAGTCAACCATTTGAATTTTTCTCATACTATTAAAATATAAGTCGCAAAAGTAAGAAATTCTGAAGTAGAATTTCAAGTTCAGCAAAAGAAACGTATTTTAGCCCAACAAAAATTTTGGAATGCTTTTTCTTTATAATTTATTGCTTCTTTTAGCTTC